>DASROI010000124.1:0-8424 GCA_035646955.1 Pyrinomonadaceae bacterium | reverse complement strand
AAACACAACACTCCCCAGAATCATGCAGTTAGGAAGGAAGGGTGGCAAAGCGGCCCACATCAACACTCACTAGAATCCCGCAGTTAGGAAGGGTGGCAAAGCGGCCCACATCAACACTCTCTTTGCTCGAACCCAGCGACGCCCCCGCTCTTCCTTTCCTGCAAGATGATTCAACACTCCCCAGAATCATGCAGTTGGGAAGGATGGCAAAGCGACCCACATCAACGCTCTCTTTGCTCGAACCCAGCGACGCCCCCGCTCTTCATTCCCTAAACAAATACTCAACGATCCTTATCTCTCTTCCACCAACTATGCCAGCCCATCTTCTTCATAGCCTTCGACAGCTTCTCAGCATCATCCGGCCACCACCAATCACCATCCACCTTCAACGGCCCATCTCCCAGACCATAAAAAGATCTAAAGCTGGACCAATAATGATCTCGAGCTGACTTCACCAGCTTGGCTTTCACCGGGTTGGCATGAATGTAGTTGATCTTTTGCTTGATCATCCAGCCACTCCAAAGCGGCACGGCTTTAAAGCTCTCTTGCCAAACCTGGCGACCCTCCTTGTTAAGAGGAAATTGAAAACGGCGAGATACTTCTATAATAGCTTTTGCTGCTTTGCTTTTGAGTTCTCCGCAGAATTCAATGATGCGACCATCCTGAGGGTTCGAGATGAAATGAAAGTGATCAGGCATCAAGACATACACGATTAGCTTGGCTGGCCATTTACCATTTAGCTTCCCCAGCTGTTCCAGAAAAGCCGTGCAGCATGCTGGTTCAGAGAAGACAGGAAGTCTATTAATCAAGTTGCCAGTAACATAGTGCAATGCACCGGGAAGATTGAGGTTGGACCACTTGCGAGCCATGTGAGGAGCTCCTTTCATGAGGGTTAGTTTCTGGGGATGTTAACCTAACAGTTTGAGAGGCTCAAGATTTGATAGGTTTTAAGTTGAGAGGGAAGGAAGAGCGGGGGCGTCGCTGGGTTCGAGCGAAGAGAGTGTTGATGTTCGCCGCTTTGCCACCCTTCCTAACTGCGGGATTCTGGTGAGTGTTGATGTGGGTCGCTTTGCCACCCTTCCTAACTGCGGGATTCTGGTGAGTTGAGCAATGGATACTCAACTGCCTGATTCTGGAGAGTTTTGGGAAAGGAAGAGCGGGGGCGTCGCTGGGTTCGAGCGAAGAGAGTGTTGATGTGGGTCGCTTTGCCACCCTTCCTAACTGCGGGATTCTGGTGAGTGTTGATGTTTGTCGCTTTGCCACCCTTCCCAACTTGCATGATTCTGGGGAGTGTTGATGTGGGCCGCTTTGCCACCCTTCCCAACTGCATGATTCTGGTGAGTTGTTATTAACTACCCTCGCTCTTGGGCTTGCTGGCGATCTTGTTTGCGAAAGCATAGATCACCAACTCCAACCGATCTGCCACTCCCAGCTTCGAATAGATTGAACTCAGATGATGAGTCACTGTCGTCTCACTGATAAACAGTCGCTCGGCAATCTGCTTATTCTTTAACCCTTCCGCAATAAGAGTAATTACTTCCCTCTCTCGCTGAGTCAGGCTCGCTATCTTGGCGAGCTCCGGATCCACAGTCTGTTCCTGCCGGGTCATCTCGCGCAGCATTCGCCCCATGGTGGGCCGATCCAACCAGAGTTCACCTGCATGAACTTTCTCGATCGCCTTGATCAAAACCTCGGCCGCATGTTCCTTCAGCACAACTCCCATCGCTCCAAGTCTCACCGCTTCCTGATGAGCTTCCGTGTCGCGCAGCCCAGTCAAAACCAGGATCCGAGCGGTCTTCGAAGCATCTCGCAGCTCAGGCAGAAAACTCAGCGCACTTTGGCCGCCAAGATCGAGATCGAGAATGATCAGATCAGGCGATTCTCTCGTCGCAAGTTCAAGCGCTTCACCACTGTTCCCGGCCATCGCGACAACTCGCATGCCTGGCTCGTTCTCAATCAGCATGTGAAGACCTGCTCGCACAACGAGGTGATCATCAACTATCAGGATTCGTATTGTTTCGGGGGCTCTCTCTGTCATCGAACTCACTTAGATCTCCACCTTCTCGTCGCATTAGAGGTAAAGGCAATAATCATAACGTCGCCGGCTTCTTTAAGTTCACCTCTCCGAGTCCGGTAGCATCACAGGGGGATTTCAATATCTACAACAGTCTTGTTTTCAGGATCCACCTCGACTATTAGTTTCCCACCCAACGCGGCCGCTCTTTCGGCCAGGGAAAGGGGATGAAACTTTGGTGGTCTTGATCCATTTGGATTCTCATTCTTTATCCGCAGATTGAAGAGCCCATCGCGATACACCAACTCAGCCTCGGCTCGAACCGAATGAGTGTGTCTGCGAATATTGCTAAATCCTTCAGTTATCATCTGGAAAATTTCTGCCGCAAATCGATCCTTAACGCTGATGTCGTCCGCCGCTTTAACCTCTACGGCAATTCCTGTAGCGGTTGAGAACTTCGTCGCGAAACGCCTGACTGCCGGCACTAACATCGTGTCGTGTCGCTCGCTCTTCTTCAGTCCACGAATGTAATGACGCAACTCTTCAATCTCGTTGACGGTCATCGCGGCCAGCGTTCGTACATCCTCGCCAACATCGTCGTCGCCCCGATCGATCTTTTGGCGGATTGCAGTCAACCCTAACTGCAAACCGATGTATGGCTGAATCACGCTGTCGTGAATGTCGCGGGCAATCTTTAGTCGCTCGTATTCAGCAGCTTCCGAGGCTAAACGGTCTGCAAGTCGAATGTTATCCAGCACCGGTGTTATGTGTTCAATCAACTGCAATACGAAAGCTATATCCGAATCATTAAAACTCTGAGTTGAACTAATTACGTAGAAACGACCGGCTGGCCGGTTGTGATAGTAAACCGGCAGTGAAACGAACGAATCAGCCTCGAGAGTGTTACTGATTGCCGAAAAACTCTCGGGAACCTGCTTGGACGACGATCCTGTTTTCACGTCGTATACGAGTCTTCCGGAGGCACGCTTTTGAAATACCAAAGCAGCCGGAGGTGATGGCGATAAAAGCAGGGATGCCATCTCTTTAGGAATGTCCTTGGCAATGTCCTCGCCACTGCTTGTTACTTTTCGTAGATGAAACTTCCCTTCACCAATCGCCAGGACCAGCAAACATGACTCGGCATTATAGAAACGACGCAAGCGCTCCATCATCCACTGCACTGTTTGTTCGATACCGACTCGAGGATCCGAAAAACTCGAGATGTCGTTGAGCAGCGCGAGCCGGCTCTTCAACTTAACTTCATAACCACCCCAGTGCGCGATCATGTAACCCAGCGCCAGGAGGAAAATAGGGCGCAGCATGAATCGGCTCATCTCGAAGTTTTCCCGGCTGGGTGAAACTATAGCCGCAAGCGTGAACAATCCTGCGGTCGCCATGGTCATTCGCAATCCGGACGAGAAGCCCCACCCAAACGAAGCGACCATGATCGAGAAAAACAGAAAGAAAAAGAAGATGCTATTGGTTGCGCTGCTAAGAGAGAGGAACGGCAAATACCAGATGAGGTCAAGCCAATGCAACCATGCCTGCGGAATAAACGTGTTACGACGTAAGGTGAGAATGTAGATCGCCAGGCTGTAGATCGTGTAAAGAATCAGCGCGGGATAGATCACCCAGACAAGACGTTGCTGACTCGGAGCGTCAATCAGGATCACCAAAGTCGCTGCCGCAGCAAGTACAACCCTCATTGCCGACACCAGGCGTAAATCGACCCAGCGGTCGGAAGATACACCGGCGGTACTTACCAGGTTTTCCTGAGAATCTTGCTGCAAAAAGGATGCTCCGTTCGAGCTACCGAGCCCCCGAGGAACAAACCACTACTCTATTTGCGTTTTCCTGCGGGCGAAAAGTGACCGTTCGTGGCGCCCGGTCGATTGGCCGAAGTAAATACGGTGAGGCGACTTATTGTCAAGATGCTGAGCCGTACCGACCCCGATACATACTAACAGACTATGATCGATCATCAACCGACAAGTGCAATACCATCAGCGCAGCGACGGGATTGTACATTCACTTTCGGATTCTGGTCGCTATCGTTTGACGGTACCATCCGTTCGCTGAACTCACGGTACTGTACACCAGACGATTCCCAGTGCCGAAGTCAGACGAGGGACTCACAACCAGGAGAGAATGAACTATTCCTAAGCTCCCTTGCAATAACAGGAACCAACCAAAATGTGTCGTTTTGGTCTGGCAATTTCCTGCCATTGATCGCGCTCTAAATAGGCAGGAGAGTGCCATTCAAATAGGCAAACACCTCCATTGCTAGTCTATCGATGGAATTCTATTATCCGTCTGGGAAACCAAGAGTGACTGGCCACGATTGTGGGCGAAATTGGATGCAGGCATCGCGTGAAAGGGGACAATTCAAGTCCTGGATGATCAACCAAGGCTCCTGTCGCCCGGCGTCTCCCCAAGACGATCATTGATAGTGATCACGAACGCATAACCTGGGTCCTACTAAGTTTCAAAAGTGGGCGGCAACGGCTGAGTTGGCACTTGCCCCGCCCAAACTCGGCTGGTTTGGCTCCTCTGTTTTACCCGAACGGATCGAAATGGTGGCTCCCAATTGTACCCGCTTCGCATTTGTTTCCGTCATCAGCTCACCGATAAAAAGGTAAGTGCACTTTTATCGTTCTTCACAAGAGAGGAGTACCGAGATAGCTCAGTTGACTGTCTTACGGAAAGTCGCTGTTTCACCAGGTCGTGTTCACTTTTACTGTTAGTGGAAATTTTGGTCTCAACTCGATCACTAGTGCGTTCTTCCAATACGGAACAGCGCTCTCTAACCCGACGCCACCTCCAGGGGTTCCGGAGCCTACAAGTATGCTCCTCTTGGGGACCGGACTTCTTGGAGTCGCTGCCGGATTGAGACGGAGATTTAGCAGTTAACAATGTTGGGGAGGTTTGACTGTTGCTTATCAGCGGCTAGTCGACTTCGTGAAGGGGACCAACAACAACGCCGCCGCGAACAATCTACGGCTAGTGATCGTAATTTTCTAACGGGGAGCGAGTTGAAAGATCACTCGCTCCCTGACATCAAGGTGAGTCGGGCAAAACCGCAATTTTGACTTTACTCTCCTGTTACTGGGTTGAAGTTGCGAGCCTCGACAATGTTACTGTTTGCGTATCCGACACACGTAAGACGCCCCATCTATTTATCTCAATTCCATTTTTCTACCCCGACTGAATCACCGGGCCTTTACCGCACATCCGTCAACGTTCTCAAAAGAGTCTCAGGTAAACTGAGTCGATTGCTTCATCGTTCAGAAGACCCTGAGCCGATTGATGACAAGCCTCAGATTCACCTACTTGTGGTTGACGATGAAGAGTCGATCTGCTTTTCGATGAGCGAGTACTTTAGTCAGCACGGATTCGAAGTCGACACGGCTAAAGAGATCGAAGAGGCTGAGCATCTCGTGAGGTCTAAGAAGTACGAAGTGATCATTCAGGACTTGCGCCTGGGTAGCAGCGATCAAGATGGGCTACAGGTTGTGAAGCTGGTCCGCGATCTTAGTCCCGAGACTCGCATCGTTGTGCTGACAGCTTATGGCTCGATTGAAGTTGAAACTGAGACAATGAAGAATGGCGCGGATGCATTTCTGAGGAAGCCGAAACCGCTGTCACAAGTAGCGCAAGTTATCCAGGGATTGATCGACTCACCAAGAAAACTCGTGCCTCAAACACGACGCGCCGGATCGCGCTGATTTCGCAGCGCGGCTCACGCCGCAACCAACGATCAATTTGCGAGACCGGGGTCAGTACCGACACGCGGTAGCGTCGGGGGCGCGTCGTGTTATGTATCTGCTTGACGTTAACTAAAGGCACACCCGACGCTACCGCGTGTCGGTACTGACCCCGGTCCACTGCCATCTGAAATGTCCTCGCGTAAAAACATCGTCAGAAAAAGCATCTTAGTCATTCTTGAGGTGGTCCATCGTTTGTTATCCGCGAGCTGCTCCACGCTTTCGTCATATCCGAGGTGACTTTTCCTTCCCTCTTTAAGCGAAAAAAATCTGTGGAATCTGTGAAATCTGTGGATGTCGTCTGTGCAGTATCCAGACAAGTTTTTGAGCATTTTTTGGTATCTGGGACACGCAGTCTGGAATCTGGAACTTGTGCCTCAAAACGGTCAAAACCGGCAGTATCCTGCTACAAAATCAATCCTTGTAATGGCAGGATAATGCCAATCGGCTGGTGTATTTCCCCACGGAAATCTGCCAAAAAAATGGGCACAGACCTCCGTTGCAGCAACTCATTTCGACCCCTATTATCCTTGCCCTAACTTGAATTTGTCTCTTCCTTTAGGGTCATGGCTCACCGACCGCGACGGCTTCTTCGTCGAAAGTCTGACAGCCCAGATCGAAAACGAAGGACCTGCCATCAAGGAGGAGACTTTGCTAGAGAGGTTGCGGCAGTTTCGGATCTCCAAAGAGATCACGAGACCTCTAAACCACCGTAGCGACAGATTTTGCTCACTGGCGCTGCGGTGATTTAGTCATTAGCGATTTCTTTCTTCGGAGCCCCGGATCTCCGAATTGACAACAATGGAGTGGTTGGCCCACGTACGATCCCGGGAAGGCGTCCCTAACCACTGCGAACCAAGGGTCTTGAAGACACTGATTTAACACGAAGCCCTTCCAATTCAAAGTGTCTTCATCTGGAAAGGAGTTAGTCTAAATGTTCCACTATGGATCTATTAAAAAATTTGTACTAACGTTGGCGGTTTTTGGAATCGTCAGCGTTGTAGCAGGTACGGCAAAAGCCGATATTGTTGTCACCAGTGGTGTTAACAACCAGGGCACCGATAATGTGCTGCTGAACCCTGCCACAGATCTTCTCACCGTTACGGGGGTCGTTGGCCAGAATCAACTTGTGGTCAACTTCACTTCTACGAGCGGTAGCGGATTGTTAAACGCTGATCCATCCGGCCAGGCAACGGTTAGCGGAGGAACCGGCAACACCGACCTTACGCAACTGACTTTTGCTTTGGCTAACAACGACACCTTTACCCGAGCAGTATTCAACATTAACGCTGCAACGGATGGGTCAGTTGTAATCCACGTTGAAGGTATCAACATTAATGGCGGTTTCTTTGAAGATGATTTCACCGTAGATGCAAACGGCCAAAACTTCTTCACTGTCGATGCCATAAACGGGCAACTAATGCAGTCGATCAGTTTAACCGGCATTAATGGTGCGATCTTTCAGGACGTCAGGCAGGTTCGCTTAGGCGGAAGCGAAATCGTCCAGACTCCCGTTCCTGAACCAGCTAGCATGTTTTTGCTTGGATCAGGTCTAGTCGGCTTTGCCGCTACTTTGCGCAGGCGTCTCCGCAAGTAAGATTGGGGACACAGAGCGGAATCAGCGGTTAACCGCTTTAACACTCAAAAGACCGGCGTTAAGCGCTCGGTCTGAATAACGCTGACGCTAATTGCCCAGCGAGAATTTATCTCGAGTGCTCTGGTCAATAAGCATCGGCAGAATTACGGTCGATTTAGTGCGGACGGGTACCACGGACCAACATTCTCCTCTCTTGCCCGATACATGAGAGTCTGCCCATTCAGCGGCAGGATTGTTGGTTCGTGATTCGTCGGCGGTTAGCCAGGGCAAGGTTTTTAATTGTGTGCAGAACTAAACATTCAGCACACTACTTGGGTGAGTGTAGTTGGGCACTTTTTCGACTTGGTTTCACTCACCTGTAATCTCAGTTTCAAAGTGCGGACCCCCCGACATGGTTTCGAACACTGGTTTGGTATCCGATAGCCGAAGTATGGATCTTCGGCGACAGACTGTTGTTGCAGCAAGGCCTCACAACAAAGGCTCAGTCCTTTATCGGGCCTCGGTGACAGCCCTAAAAAAGGTTTCCGGCCGCCTGAGCAAAATACTTCAGCGCCTGGAAGAACCTGCCACTCCTACTCCCGAGCCAATCGTACATCTACTGATCGTAGACGACGAGGAAGCGATTCGCTTCTCGATGAGTGAATACTTCACTCATCACGGATTCAATGTGGACACAGCGCAAGAGCTTGAAGAGGCAGAAGAGCTCCTCGGGAAAAATACTTACGAGGTCGTTATCCAGGATCTCAGGATTGGACCAAGGCATCGGGAGGGGTTGGAGATCATTAAACTCATCAGGGAGCGTAATCCCGAAACCAGGATAGTGGTCCTAACGGCTTACGGTTCAAGCGAAGTTGAAGACGAAGTACGTAGGTCGGGCGCTGATGCAATTCTGCGCAAGCCTAAACCTCTGTCACAGGTGGCGCAGGTCATCCAGGGGCTCGTCGAATCCCGCCGCCCCCAACAAGCCTAGCCGACTTTATTCTCCCCAATCTGCCCACGATTACCCAAAGCTCTCCTCTACACTGCTCAACCTCTTCTGCCGGACCGCG
>DASROI010000123.1:0-3231 GCA_035646955.1 Pyrinomonadaceae bacterium | reverse complement strand
TCGTATTTCTTACCCATGAAGGCGAAGCTGCTGCGCGCTCGAGCGAAGTGAATCTCGACGAGGCGCAGGTGCTCAGCGGTCCGACGTTGCAGATCCGCATGGACGACGCGATGTACCTGATGGCGCGCGACCTCAGCGCGTTGATGAAGATCAGCACGACAATTAATGCCATCCGTGGCCTTGAGTTGCTGCAGGAGAGGCTGCTCGAACTTTTGTTTGAAGTTGTCCCAGCGCAATACGGCGCGATCGTGCTGGTTGATGATGAGACTCTGGGAAATGGAGCGATATTCGGACTCGATAGAACTCGGGGAAAAGATTGCACCGTCACAGTCAGCGCTACCATCGCCCAACAAGTATTAAGGGACGGTGTGGCTCTGCTTGCAAGCAATTCGCTGGGCTCCGATTTTACGAGCGACAGTTTGGTCGAGTCAGCGACGGCGTCGGTTCTCTGCGTACCGCTGATCATGTTGGACCGGAAGCTCGGAGTTCTATACCTCGCCACGAGTGTTTCCGATCACCAGTTCAACAAAGATCATCTGCAACTAGTTACTGCAATTTCAGGGATTGCAGCGGTGGCCATCGAAAACGCACGACGCTTCGAATGGCTCGAAAGCGAAAACCAACGACTGCTAGCAGATGTAAATATCGAGCACAACATGATTGGTGAAAGTGGTGCGATGCAGCGCGTATATCACTTCATTTCAAAAGTTGCGCCGACCGAATCAACCGTACTGGTTGAAGGAGAGAGCGGTACCGGCAAAGAATTAGCAGCACGTGCAATTCACCGTAACAGTAAGCGAGCTGATAAACCGTTTATCGCAGTGAATTGTGCAGCTTTGGCTGAATCGCTGCTGGAATCGGAATTATTCGGACATGAAAAGGGTGCGTTCACCGGCGCGCAGAGTCAGAAAAAAGGCCGGCTCGAAATTGCCGACGGCGGCACCTTGTTCCTGGACGAGATCGGTGAACTCTCGCCGTTCCTCCAGGTGAAATTGCTCCGTGTTCTGCAAGAACGCGAGTTTGAAAGGGTCGGCGGCAATATTCCTATTAAAGTCGACATCAGGTTGATAGCGGCTACGAACAAAAACCTGGAGGAGGCGATCGAGTCAGGGCAGTTTCGACAGGATCTCTTTTATCGTTTGAATGTGGTTTCGTTTGAAATGCCGGCTCTTCGCCAACGTCGCGAAGACATAGCACTCCTGGCGAGTTACTTTGCCGACAAGTACGGCGCTAAGTGCAATCGAAAATTACAGGGAATTTCCGCTGAAGCCCGCGAACGATTGGCGGCCTATGACTGGCCCGGTAATGTACGCGAATTGGAAAATGCAATTGAACGAGCGGTTGTTTTAGGAACTACCGACATAATTCTACCTGACGACTTACCCGAGGCCGTACTTGAGCGGCACATGCTGAATGTTGATCAGCCTGCCAGCTATCATGATGCCGTTACTCACACAAAGAAACAGATCATTCTGCAGGCGATAGAGCAGACACACGGAAATTTTACCGACGCTGCAAAAGCTTTAGGGGTTCATCCGAATTATCTTCATCGTCTCATCAGAAACCTGGATCTCCGCAGTCACATAAAAACCAGGGCGTAGTTGGACCACGCTGTCCCAATTTCCATCCAATAAATTTTCTTCAGGGTTTGTAGAACCATTTGCCAATGGACAACCGTTAATTAAGGTGATTGATAACCGCTTCGTAAAACAGATCGGCATTATCGGTTTTTCGCATCGTCAGGAACAAATCGAACTGACCCAGAGAAGGATGGTTGATTGTGTGAATCGAAGTAAACGGGGATAGCTCCGCCGCAGCTTTGAAAGTCAGGTTGAAACTGTCAGTGGCAATGAACCTTTTTGTGATCTGCAAAGCATTAACAGGTCGATAGACGCTGACATCTGTCAACTCAAGTTCGATGTCTTGACCGAGCGCGTTTGGCGCAGTAAAGATCCCGCCAACGTACGGCCCAAACGTTTCGGCCTTAAATAAGAAGACTGGGTTCTCCTGAACTTCGAATGGCAGATCAACCCTACGTTCTAACGGGATCCTAACTTTTCCACGCGTTTTTTTCTGCCCAAAAACTTTGGGAGCGGCAGTTAGCGCAAGTCCAGCTGAGACAGCTGAAATCATTCCGGTTCTTAAGAACAGGCGACGAGGTAGGCGCATGTGATTTTTCTCCTTCGGAGCGAGGTTAGCTTAAATGTGTCTATTGTAGTTGGGTGATGCCGAGACTTAAAATCCGGCTTTTGGTTAGCATGGGTCGATACGTTAGTGACTAATACCCATCCCGCTACCAGTTGGCCTATGCAATATTCTGAAAGTACGAATCGATATCTTTTCTTTCTGTCGCTCAGCGATACCAACTAACAATTGAATACCGATGACCATGAGTGATGGGTGTTACTTCGTGTGTACGTTCGGAACGAAAGGCTACCAGGGTGCCGGCCTCAATTGGCAGGTGAAGCTCACTATATTGAGGTTCCGCACGATAATCAGAGAACCTCAGTGACCCGCCACTGTAAGTGCCAGGCACATGTGTTTCGCTTTGCGAGTTTAGAAGTATAACGATCGACACTCTCCGTTCAGCATCACTGGAGAGTCGAATCAGCCCAGTATTCCCGTCCTGGTGGGCCACGAAGAAATCGCCGATGTCATAGCTTAAGAATTGAGGTTCCTCACACTTGTTCAGTGGGATAGAAAATCGCTCTTCAATCGTCTTTTTATGGTCGATCAGTCTCTGGGTTATGAACTCAGTTGTGGTCCACCCCATTTTTAACCGCTTTGCTTTTCGAACCCGATCGTTGACCTGACCACCATCGCCTTGACCGTAGACAGATGCTGGATCAGAACCGACAGCCTGTGCCTCCTCAATCAGTTGCCGACACGTAGCTTCGTCCAGAAAGTTTGGAGTTAAAAGCAGATCATACCAGGTGATTAGTCGTGATATATCCATTGCTTCGATGGAAAAGTAGTTTGCCATAGAATCGGGCGTCACGGGCTACAAACTTAAATGGGCTTGTCAATTTCAGGACGCAATGCCACAAACGAAGAAACAGATTATTATCGATGCGTGAACAAGGTAAACATAGATTCTCCAGCAAAGTTTGGCAATGTTTTCGAGCTGCTTGAAACAGAGACTGTGGTTTCGGGGACGCGGCTCAAACAATTCAATGGCCGACCGCCCGACCTTAGCGATATTGAAGGATTGAAACCGTCGCAAGGTAAAGA
>DASROI010000122.1:0-11847 GCA_035646955.1 Pyrinomonadaceae bacterium | reverse complement strand
GCTGACTCCAAAGAATATTTTCCGTGGAAGCATCAACGAGTTCCAGGCTTAAACTTAGCTGGTCGCCTCGCTGCAAGACTCGCCCATTCAAAATCGCTTGTACATTTAGTTCGGAAGCTATCTTTTTCGGATCAACCTCTTTGCCTTTGTAACGAAAGACTGAAGACCGTGCCTTTACACTTAGGTTTGGAATTTGTGAAAGGCTATTGATCAGAGTTTCAGTCATGCCGTCCGAAAGATATTCGAGGTCTGCGCTCCCGCTCTCATTGACGAAGGGCATTACCGCGATCGAACTGATCTCTTTTGTGCTACGTCCTTTGATAAATGCAATGTACCCGACGGTCGAGATCACTCCGACGAGTAAGATTCCGATTATCGCTGTCGCAAGTTTGTGGCTCTTGGCCTGAGTGACCGCGTATTCAAGACTGGATGACGACGTAGAGCCACCTTGTGTTGCGGCGGCCTGTCCGCTCTTGGTTGCGGCAACATAAACCTGTGTTTGATTTTCGGTATCGGGTGTAGTCGTCAAGCGATTTGGCACTGCGGAACGTTCAAGCTCGCCCTTGATGTCCAACTCTCTGTGAAGGTTCTTAAGATCGATCAGCAAGTCGCGTGGTGACTGATAACGCATGTCCACATCTTTTGACATCGACTTGCGAACGATACGTTGAAGTTCCGCTGGTACGTTTGTCAGAGGCGATGGTTCTCTCTCAAGAATCGAAACGATGGTGTGATTGATGGTTTCGCCGGAGAAGGGAACTTTGCCAGCCAGCATTTCATATAAGACGACACCAAGACTCCAAATATCGGTGCGAGCATCGGTGGTGTTACCGCGCGCCTGTTCGGGCGACATATAGGAAACCGTTCCCATCACCAATCCGGGGATCGTAACGACTTGAGCACGAGTGGCGTCTTCGGAGCCGGAAGGTATCCTCGAAGGTTCCGACAGTTTCGCTAACCCAAAGTCCAACACCTTAGCGTAGCCATCTTTGCGGAGCATGATGTTCTCAGGCTTGATGTCGCGATGAATAATGCCTGCCTGATGTGCGGCCGTGAGAGCCTCTGACACTTGTATGCCAATCCTCAATATCTCATTAAGTGAAAGCGACTCTCTCAGCGAGAGATGCTCACGCAGGGTCTTGCCGTCGATCAATTCCGTAGCGATATAGTTATTGCCATCAACTTCTCCGATCTCATAAACAGTCAGAATGTTTGGGTGATTAAGAGCGGAAGCTGCCTTGGCTTCCTGGATAAAGCGATTCAGTTTGTCCGCGTCTTTGCTGAACTCATCGTGCAAGAACTTGATCGCGACTTTGCGATCGAGTTTCGTGTCTTGGGCGAGATAGACTTCACCCATGCCGCCGGCTCCGATCTTGGAAACGATGCGGTAATGCGACAGGGTAGAATTGGGGGCCAGTTCTTTATTTATCGAGGTATTTCCTTTGCTATGTGACAGCCATTGGACCGAGGGGCGGCCGCGGAGTGACGTCCCTACAACGCGGGCGACTCTCCTGGATACAACGTAAAGAATGTTCGGAAAGAGTCATTTGAATCGCTTAGCCTATCTCATTTCCCAGCCGAAGCAAGGCGCCTTAATGCCGCAAACCAGTTGAGTACGACCCTCGCTTTCGGACCACTTTCCGGAGTTGGGTTGTATTTGGGAAACACAAAACGCCGGCCATCCATTGACACGTCGTAGTCAGCAATTAAGTCGTACGCAACGCCGCTCGCGTCTTGAGCTATGCTCCTTGAGAAGAGAACTTCTGGTTTGCCGGCGACAAACCTGGGGGAGTAAGAAATACTGACGGCAAGTTGTTGATCGCCGTTACGAAAAAAAAGCTCGCGTCCGTCCCTGGACCAGGCTGGCTGCGTACCACCCGTGGCTGAGATTGCTACGCGTGGTCCTGCTTCCGGAAACGGACGGACGTAAACTTCGTTGCGTTCGGATTCATCTGACACATACGCTAGCCAATGACCGTCAGGAGAAAATCGGGCGGCTCCCGCGTTAAAGGCCCCTTGCACCAGGATCTGCGGCGTATGATCTCCCTCGACCGAAACTAATCGCACTTCGAGATTCCCACTCTCACCAACGGTTGTGATGGCTATGAGCTTTCCATCCGGACTCCAGGACGTCGGAATATCGATTCGTTTAGTCGAGGTCAAACGCTGCTCATCAGTGCCATCCACGCTTGCGATCAAGGTGCCGGCAACTCCATCGCGAGTTGCCTCATATGCAACTCTCGTCCCGTCCGGGCTCGGTACTGGTCCATAGCTAACACCGCCATGGGTTATACGCTGGAGCGTGCCTCGATTCATGTCGTACGCCCAAATTGCTGCTTCAGGGCTGGCCACTTCGACAAATATCGTCTGGCCATCCCCACTTAAGCGTGGCTTTGAAAAACGTTGGCGCGCTTCTGTTAGAGGCTGCTCAACGCCATGACGGTCCAACCAGACAAGTGGTTGGTTGGCATCCTGGCTCTCGCTCGAGCGGCCCTCCAGGTAGACGAGATCCCCGGTGCTCGAGAAGGATATTTGTACGCGCGCATTTGACGGACTCATCCAAACGTTTTCCAGCGCTGTTAGTGGAGGACCAGTTATTTCGAGTGTTTTCAGATCGAACGGAACTGCAAACAGAGAATTGCGACGTGCGTAGGTGATGTAGCCCGGCGATAAGTAACGACCGAACACGCCTCCTTTAATCAGAACTTTGTGCTTGCTGGTTTTTAGATCCAGAAGCGCAATGGTCGCATCGTCAAGAGGATTGCCGGTGTCATAGGCCACGCTGAACAGAATGCCTTTTCCATTCGGTAGTGCATCAGGCCATCTGTGAGACCGTTCGTGAGACGCGCCATCAACTGTAGAAATTGCTTCAGCTGGACCACCGTTCGCGGATACTCTATAAAGCGGAGCGTCGGTGCCAGGTGTAAAAATGATGCTGCCGTCGCTGGCCCAAGTGCCGCCGCGTGGATTCTCGGCTTTAGAGACTGTTTCAGCCGCTCCGCCGTTAATTGGAACTTTTTTGAGTGCGCCACTTGCGAAAAACCCAATCCATTGTCCGTCTGGAGAGAAGAAGGGATCAGCTGCTCCTGTTGTGCCATCTATTGGTTGAGCGCTGGCACTCGATAGTGAACGGTCAAAAAGCTGAGGTTTCCCGGAGATCATCTGGGTGGAAATCAGATGAGTCCCATCTGGAGAAAATACAAGAGCCAGGGATTGCACCGACAGCGGGCCTTCAGCTGGTTGGGCAAGAGTGAACTGTTTGATTGGTTCTGCGTTGCTGTTCGATGAATTTCTACTCCTGTATAAAAGACCTGCAACTATCGCAGCGATCAAAAGACAGACCGCAGCAACAATCCAACCGAGAGTCTCACGCTTGAGCGGCCAACGTGATGAAAGAGAGCTATCCACTTGAGCAGTCGCAGATACTGGCGCTGCAAAACCGGAGGCACTACTAAGTGATTCAAGTGCGAAGCCTAAATCATGAGCTGAGTGGAAGCGCCGTTCCGGTTTTTTCTCGAGACAGCGGTGGATGAGCTTGTCTAGCTGAGGATTGATTTTGACATTCGTATCGGTGAGCTCCGGCGGCTCTTCTTTGAGAATTGCCGCCATTGTTTCAGCGGTGGTTTCGCGACGAAATGCGCGCTGGCCACTGAGCATTTCATAAAGTATTGCTCCAAAAGCAAAGATGTCTGATCGATGATCCGTTGCCTGACCTCGAACCTGTTCGGGTGACATGTAGCCGACGGTTCCCATTACAACGCCGGGATTGGTGATCGCTTTGCGTGTCGCGTCTTCGGAGCCGGATGAGTCACCACTGTTGGCACGGAGTTTTGCTAAACCGAAATCGAGAATCTTTACGCGGTCATCTTTGGTGACGAAAAGATTCTCAGGTTTCAGATCGCGATGGACGATTCCTTTCTCATGCGCAGCAGCGAGTCCACTGACGATTTGCTGAGCGTACTCAATCGCTTTCCGGATCGCGATCGGGCCATCGTCCAGACGTTCCCGAAGTTCTTCGCCTTCCAGTAATTCGCTTACAATGAACGGCGACCCTTCATATTCACCAATGTCGTACACGGTAAGAATATTTGGATGGTTAAGGGCGGAAGTAGCCTTAGCCTCTTGTTCGAATCGTTGCAGTCGGTTTCTGTCAGCGGCGAAATCAAGTGGTAATACTTTGACAGCAACCTCACGATCGAGCCTTGCATCGTGAGCCCGGTAAACTTCGCCCATCCCACCGGCGCCGATCTTCGACACAATCCGGTAGTGTGACAATTCGGTGTTTGGGAGTAAGCCTTTACTCACCGCAATCGCGATCACATCCCATGCTGGACGGGTATCGGTGATGGTGGTCCATCGGGCTGAAGAAGGAGTGTCTCAGTCGGAACGCCATTTCGGTACTGTGCCAGCAGTGAATCGAAATCAACTTCGACTCCGATCGGATTCGCTGCAAAGCCGTCACTGTGCATGTAGGTATGCGCTTCTTCCGCATCGGCGCAACAATCGACTTGGAATTCCATGCGATTGCCGTCTGGATCCTGGAAATACATCGACAGGGTTACACCATGGTGAACGCGCCAGTAGGGTGTAATGCCTAACTGTTTCAGCCGGTCGTAAGTTTCCAGGAGTTCGCCGACAGTCGCATAGGTGTACCCTACGTGGTTAACCCCTGATTTGGAATTGGCGGTTGTGTCTGCGTCGTCAGGACGAAGTACTGTCATGTTGGCGAAGGCGAAACGATGATGTTCGCTATCGTAGGTAAGAAATGCTAATGCCGGGTTCTGGTATTGAACCCTCGCTTCAAAGACGGTCTGGTACCACGAGATCATTTCATCAAAGCGCCTGGTCATGTAAACGACGTGTGCTAATTTGGCTGGGGGTGCCATGGCTTAATTCCTCCTATTGAACCCACCGATTGCGCAGATTACACAGAAAAAAGTTTAGTAGCTCTGTGGAATCGGCGTGATCTGCGGATTGTGTTCTGGGCTTTCATTGTTAACTACTAATTCTCAATCGATTTAGATTGTGATGTTTGGTGCGCTCACCTGGGAAAACCAACCTTCTGTAATAATTCCTGAAAACGGGGATCTGAGCGGAGTGGATCCAGCTGGGGCTCGACCTTCAACCAACCCAGAGTCGATTCATGACTTTCGTAGGCGGCATTCAATTCAGCAAAAGCTTTGTCCTTATCGTCAAGCATCACATACGCCTTTGACCTCATCCAATTTCTTTCCTTGAGCGGGGAGTTTTCGGCAACCACCAACCGCAGAAAGCCATTCCATCCGTCTTTAGCAAACGTGTTGCGGGTTAGTGTGGCAAGTTCGGGTTGTCCGCGTACTTCGAAGTATCTTGATAATTCCTCGATCGCATCGTGATAATCACCCTGCTCTTTGTAAAGCTCTGTGAGGGTTCGTCGTGCCCTGGCGAAACCGGGATCTAAATCGATCGTCTTCTTGTGCTGAATTAAGGATTGGTCATACTTTCGCCAGTTGTATAGCAACCGAGCATAGTCCCAATTGATCGGAAGAGACAATGGTTCAATTTCCAGAGCTTGAGCAAATTGAGACGCTGATTCATCAAACCTACCAAGGCAGGCCAGCAATTCTCCATACCACTGATGCGCGGTTGCATAGTTTGGATTGATTTCAATAGCTCGCTTGTATTCGCTTTCCGCCCCGGCAAAATCATAGTCGTATTGAAAACGCGTCAAGCCTAAGGTGGCGTGGGGCTCAGCCAGCGTTTGATCAATCGATAGGGCCTTATTTGCATACTCGCGCGCCCTGGATACCGCTTCGGTTGGATCCGTAAAACCGAAGCCGGACAGAAGAGCATACGAGTCGGCGAGGCCTACATAAGCGGGAGCGTAGTTTGTATCGAGTGCAATCGCTCGATTGAAGTAGTCGATAGCGTTCCGCAGATCCTTTTCTTCTCGTTTGTTCCAATAGAAGCGTCCCTGCAAGTACAGTCGATATGCCTCCGGGTTGGTTGTGTAAGTCTTTACCAGCTTCTGTTCGTCAACGCCTGACAATTTCGTCTTCAATTTGCTGGTTACGTCTCGGGCGACCTCTGACTGTAGAGTAATGAGGTCTGCTTGCCTGCGAACGTAATTCTCACTCCAGATCACATTTTCAGTTTTTGCGTCTATCAGCTCGAGACCGAGTGTCAGTTGATCCCCGCGTTGGACCACGCGTCCATTTAATATCGCCTGAACGTTCAAATCTTTCCCGATTATCTGTGGACTAGTCTCTTTGCCTTTATAGCGAAAGACAGACGACCGCGCTTTTACATTGATGTTAGGGATTTGCGAAAGGCTGCTGATGAGAGTGTCAGTCATCCCATCCGAAAGGTATTCGAGGTCCGCATTTCCACCTTCATTGACGAAAGGCATTACTGCAATCGATTGAATTGGCGTTAGAGTTTTTCTGAAAAGCAAGAAGTAAGCACACACCGCCAGAATGATGGCGATTAGAACCGCAAGTGCGGCACCCACCCATAACAAAGTACGCCTGGGTTTTTGTACTCCGAGCGGCTGAGAACCGGAGGAGGGAAGTACCGTAGTTGGACCAGGTGAAGCTGAGAATCCATTATTTGTAATTGCCGGTGTTAAGAGAGTGGTTTTTGCTTCATCAATAACTGGGGTTGAACCCAATCGAATTGTCCCCAATTCCTCGTTAGTAGTATCAACACTCAAAGGGGAACCATCAGCACGACAGAAAGCGAGTGCATCGTCCGGCTCGACGCGATTACATTGGGGGCATCTTTTCATTCGTTTGATTACTTGAAGGCGGTTCAGCTTACACAGATTTTGCTCTTTAGATCCACAGATTTCAGGGATTTCGCAGATTTTATGACGGAGGACATGGACAGGCTCTTCTTATTTTTCACACCAGAGGCACCATAAAACACACAGAACGCGCAGTTTAACTATCGTTGAATCAAGCTCTGCTGCTTGGGAAATCGCAGCCGTCCCTGAACCAAGCTCCAATGAATGCCGCACGACGAGAAGTTAGCGGGGTTTGATTGATTGGAGTATGGCTGGTCGATCTACAAGGCGACCATTGTGCACAACTTGCCAGATTCGTCGCGTGTTACGGATGTCTGAAAGTGGATTAGCATCGAGCAAAATCAGATCCGCCCACTTTCCAACTTCAATGGTGCCCACATCCTTATCAGCACCCAGGATCTTTGCTGCGTTGCCGGTACTCGCCTGAATCGCCTGAGCTGGAGTTAATCCTCCTGCAACAAGTTGCTCCAACTCCATATGTACGCCGGTTGGGATTTGCCAGATGTCAGTGCCGGTACCGATGATGAGACCCGCCCGCGACAAAGTAGCCACGGCCTTGCGCCAGAGTTGAGCATCATTGGCCCACTTTGCTTTTGCCGTTGGCGTTAACTTGACCATCCAATCAAAATTGTCCCGCGCTGGTAGGAATGGAGCGAGTTCTGGATCGTCATCCAATAACGCCGGCCTTTCGTTCATGCGAGCCGCAAAGTCCAGATAAATGATGGTTGGGACTACTCCAACCTGGGCCGCCCGGAACAGTTGCACTAGATCGTCATAGATATGAGTGTTTCCTCGCGATCCACAGAGGCCGGTGTGTTCCTTTGCATCCATGCCGGCAGCGATCAGTGGCAGCTGCATCGCGCAGTGGCCGGTGGCTCGCATCCCCAGGCGATGGGCTTCTGCGATCATGCGAGCGTTGATGTCCCAACGCCGAAACGTACGGGTTTTTATGTGTTGGGCACCAAATGCCTGGGCCAGCGCTACCGAGCGCTTGATGTGTTCAGGATCCGATTCCGGTTCGATACCTCGCCCTTGTTCTTCATCGAAGGCCCAGTCGCTGTAGAATTGGAACCCTCCGTAACCTACTCGTGGACCAGGAAGCACTCCGGCTGCGATCGCATCCGCATATGCAACCAGTGGGGCCATCGCCGATCCCTGATCACGAATCGTGGTCACTCCGAAATACAAAAAGCCTGGCAGTAGATCTGGACGATAAGTATGGGCGTGGAGATCCATTAGACCGGGGATGGCCACGCGACCAGCAGCATCAGTCACGCTAGCTCCAGAGCTGTTGATGGTTCCGCTGGGTGCAATCTTAACGATTCGTCCGCGCTCGATCAGAATATCGCGAGGCGTAGTAATCGCTGCACCCTTTCCATCGATAATGCGAACGTTGTGGATGATTATTGAAGGTGGAACTTGCGGCGTGTACGAGATGGGCCAGCCAAGTCGCTGACCTTCACCGTTAGCTAAACGCAGCCGGAGTCCTCCGTCTGATACGAAGAGTAAGTCGCCAGCACGTGATGCGGAAGCATAAAGCGCTGCATCGCTTCCAATTGGTTTGGGTTCGGATTTCATCCCGGTTCGATCAAACTGAACTTCCCAGAGGCGGTCGTGACGAACGAACACCAGCTTGTCCGGTAGCCAACGGAGGAAGATCGGCGCATCAGGAAACTTAGTTACTGTTTGTCGTTCACCGGACAGTGGGACCCAGGTCGCGTGACTGGGTTGGTTGGGTGTTTGTCCCCCGCAAACTAATAGACCATCCGACGCGGGGCTCCATTGCGGCGTGCTGGTCCAATTAGAACCGATTGACCCGAGATCCCTCGTCTTGGAAATGTCCGAAATATTGTTCGCTGTAGCGTCTATTACTCGAAGTATTCCGTCATCCCGCAAGTGTACAAAAGCCAGGTAGCGTCCATCGGGAGAGTAGGTGGGAAATGTCTCGCGACCCGCTAACGAGGTAATCTGGCGAGTCGCACCGGTCTTCAAATTCGTTGCAAAAAGGTCTTCGTTGTCTGCAACACCAGCAGACCATGCGACCTCCTCACCATTCGGCGACCATGCCAGCGACGTCGCTTCAAATGGAACTGACGTAACGGCTCGAGGGGATCCGCCAATCGGAACGATCCAGAGTTTCCCCAGAGTAAGGATTCCAACCTGGTGGCTGTCTGGTGAAAGCGCAAGTCCCATGAACCCCTTTACTGGCTCTTGGCGTCCTGGTTCAGGAAACCTGGCCGATGGGAGGACGGCGAGTCTCCGTTTTATGGAAAGCTGGGCCGTAAAGGGAATTTCTTTTTGAGTTGCGTCGCCCGGGGGCGCTTTCCAAAGCCTTCCATCGGCCGAATATAACAATGCGTTGCTCTTTGGGAAGCGGCGAATTCGAGTGGCTGTTACGTCGTCTTTATTGGTTACACGGATTGGAGATCCTTTGGGAGCGTTGCCGTCGAGTTCCTGGACCCATACTTGTGTTTTACCGTCCGAGTTCGGGGTGAAGTACGCCATCCGTCGACTGTCGTCAAAAAAGACAGGTGCTTGCGCTGTTCCTGACTCAGCTGTGATGGGAGTTGCTGGTCCACCGTTGGTTGCTACAATCCAAACTCGCCCACCAGGCTCATTTGGTGTCCGGCGAGTTACGAAAGCTATCTGACTGCCATCTCTCACCCAAACGGGCTGACTTAGAAAAGTGCCTGAGGTTCCAGAGATTGAGAGTTCTCGTGTGGTGCCCGAAGCAACGTCGAGCAACATGATGGCAGTACGCCATGGGGTTCCAGTTGAATCTGGTGGGACCGCATGCGTGAATGCAATCGAACGACCATCAGGGGACCATGCGGCGTGTTGATCGAAAGCCTCAGGATCGGGAATCTGGGTGAGCTGACGTGGTGGTTTTCGGGAGTCGAGATCCAACAACCACAGACCGGTGCGGCCGTTTCGTTCACCTTGAAAAACAATCCGATGGCCGTCCGGAGCAAACACCGGATCGAAATCTTCTGCTGTGTCGCGTACCGCATCTGTAATTGCACGGGCACTACCACCATTCGCCGGCATGATCCAGAGTTGGCCCAGCAGATCGAAAACGATGGACCGGCCATCAGGAGAGATGTCGAAGCTGAGTTCGGTGCCTTCGTGTACACGAATGCTGATGGTCTCCGTCCGGTACTTCACTTCTTGTTGGGCCAGGGAAAGCGACGGGAGTAATAAAATGAACAGGAGGGAAAACGTGAGCGTTAACCGCAACTGGGAGACCATGTGGCCTTTCCCCGTGACCCGATTTGGCGTCCGGTGATTTATGGGGGCTAAAAGATCGCGCCACATTTTAGCGAGTTATCCCGCTCCTATCCAAGCAATTCACATCTCAATCCCACCTGGCTTTCCAGAGATTGGTTGTCGGCTCAGCTTACACCGAAATTTGTGGGCCAATTTCAGCCCAGGGTTGAGCTTTGGCAACCATGGGGATCACAATGTCTCTTGTCGAGGATCGCAACCCTGAGAGGGTTACTCCGCGGTGAGGCTCAACCCCTTCAGGTTTCCGACACAAAGGATTTTCCCAGGGCTGCCACAGCCCAACCCTGGGCTAAAATTCGCCAACACTTTCGGTATAATCTCGACGGCCGGGCCTGGCTAGCCCTACTACTATTCAGCAACCTAAGTTAAAATCCGCGGGCGTTGCAGCCCGGACCACCCCGATGACGTCACGCATTCAGGTAGGCACTAAACTTGGTCGCTACGAAATCCGTTCCCACATAGGCGCCGGTGGGATGGGAGACGTCTACCTCGCCCGTGACACCGAGTTGGACCGCACGGTCGCGCTTAAGGTGCTACCCGCCTCAGTTGCGACCGACGAACAGCGCATGCGGCGCTTCGTTCAAGAGGCAAAAGCAGCGTCCAGTCTTAATCATCAAAACATCATCACAATCTACGAAATCGGTAACTCCGATTCGTCGCGCTTTATCGCCACCGAGTTTGTCGATGGCGTCACACTACGGCAAAAACTCAGACGAGGTCGGCTCAATTTTAGCGAAACACTAGACATCGGAATTCAAATAGCCAGCGGACTTGCTGCTGCCCACGAGGCGGGCATTATTCATCGCGACGTCAAGCCCGAGAACGTCATGCTTCGCAATCGTGATGGCTTTGTAAAACTGCTCGATTTCGGGCTCGTCAAGCTCACCGAAGTTTCACGCTCCGATACGGATACCGAAGCTCCGACTCGAGCGCTGGTCAACACTGACGCGGGAACCGTGATGGGCACGGTGGTCTATATGTCTCCTGAACAGGCGCGCGGAAAATCCGTTGATGAGCGCACTGACATCTGGAGTCTTGGCGTCATCCTCTATGAAATGGTCACAGGTGTCGCGCCCTTTGCCGGCGAAACGTCAGCGGATGTGATAGCCGCTATAGTAAAGACTGATCCGCCTCCCATCACGCGGCTCGTCCCCGAAGCTCCTCCAAAGCTCGAAGAGATTATCTCGAAGGCCCTTGAGAAGGAGAGAGATGAGCGCTACCAGACCATCAAGGACTTGCTCGTAGATCTCCGGCGTTTGAAAAAGAAGCTCGATTTCGACACCGAAGTAGAAAGATCAGTCACGCCGGACAGCAGTCAAGCCGTTCATCCCTCGACCAGTACCACGGTGACACAAACCGGCTCGCATACAGCAACGTTAGATTCTGTTCGACCAACCAGTAGCGCTGAATACCTTGTCAGCGAGTTAAAGCAGCACAAGAAAAGTGTGTTGCTCGTAGTGGTCGGCGTGCCGCTGGTCATCGGCGCTCTTCTGTTTCTTTGGTCGAGAATGCCAAAAGAAAAACCACCAGTAACTCCGGTCATGAAGATCACCAAGCTCACCAGCGGTGGTCGCGTAAACAACATTCTTATCGACGGGAGCACATCAATCTCACCCGACGGTAAATATGTCGTCTACACACTAATTGATGCCGGAAAGGTGAGCATCTGGATTCGTCAAATTTCCACGGGCAGCGACGTACAGATCGTTCCTCCGAGTGATCTTCGCAACGCTGGCACGACTATCTCCAACGATGGCGAGTTTGTTTACTACATTGGA
>DASROI010000121.1:0-18158 GCA_035646955.1 Pyrinomonadaceae bacterium | reverse complement strand
ATGGCGATTAGACTGATAATGACGTGAATCGTCGTAAAAATTTCCATAATTTACCTCCAGGAACGTAGGAGGGCTCATCATACCCTTAACACGCAAGAGTCGCACCAACAGGATTGGACCACAGTACCGAGTCGGGCCAGCAGTCCATTACCGAGCGTGTAGCGGACTGGTTTCCTACTCGAGAAACCGATTGTAGAAATCGCGAAATGATTGAGGTGCATCGGGTCGCGGCGCTCGCGATCCTGGAATGGAAGCACACGATAGGTCGGAGCGCAGATGTGGTGTTGTCAAACTCTAATTCTTTATATAGCATCCCGATCTCATGACAACTACAACCAACACAATGACCGGGGATGAGATAGTTGAACTCTGTCGCCGTCACACTCTCTTCGAATGGTCAGCTCAAGCCGCGGTTGACCCAATTCCTGTGGCCCATGCCAAAGGCATCTACTTTTGGACGCCGGAGGGAAAGCGTTTTATCGATTTCAATAGCCAGTTGATGTGCGTCAACATCGGCCATGGTGACGAACGGGTTATCAAGGCCATAAACGATCAGGCGGCTTCATTGGCTTACGCAAATCCTTTCATGGCAACGGAGGTTCGCGCCCGCCTAGGTGTAAAGCTTGCGGAAATAGCCCCTGGTGATATCGACGCGTTTTTCTTTACAAACGGTGGGGCCGAGGCGAACGAGAACGCCATACGGATCGCCCGCCTCTTTACAGGACGTCATAAGATTGGAGCACGGTATCGCTCCTACCATGGAGGAACTGCGGGAGCGCTGACATTAACCGGTGACCCGCGTCGCTGGGCAGCCGAACCTGGCATTCCTGGTGTATTTCGCATTCCTGAGTTCTATCATGGTATCCAGCGTCGTTCGGAGACAGCCGAAGAGGTGCTGTCAAGAACTGAGGAAGTCATTCAACTCGAAGGGCCGGCAACAATTGCGGCGCTAATCGTCGAGCCAGTTACCGGCACAAACGGAATTCTTGTTCCGCCAGATGGTTATCTTCAGGGGCTTAGAGATCTCTGCGATCGATACGGAATCCTGCTTATTGCTGATGAGGTGATGGCCGGTTTCGGACGAACGGGGGCCTGGTTCTCAGTAGACAACTGGCAGGTTATTCCCGATTTGATCACCATGGCAAAAGGATTGACCAGCGCTTACGTTCAGCTGGGAGCGGTTGGGATGCAACGTCGTATCGCTGATCACTTTCAAAAGAATGTTTTTTACGGTGGTCTAACTTATAACAGTCATCCGCTGGCGTGCGCCGCGGCGCTCGCGACTATTTCGGTTTATGAAGAAGATCGACTTATCGAAAACGCTCAGAAGATGGGTGCGGTGATGCGCGATTTGCTGGACGACCTCAAAACGCGACACCCGTCAGTTGGAGTTGTTCGGAGCATAGGTCTCTTTGGAATAGTAGAACTGGTTAGAGATGAGAAGACGCTGGAACCAATGGCTCCATTCAATGGTAGTTCTCCAGAGATGCAGGCTCTTGGAAAATATTTTCGTGAGGAAGGTCTGTACACGTTTGTGCGATGGAACACATTCTTTACTAACCCACCACTCTGCATTACCGAGCAAGAGTTGCGTGAGGCTTTCGCGATAATAGACCGCGGTCTTGAAATCACCGACCGAGCTGTTTCATAAGATCATTCATTTTGATCCAATGATTGCGCCCGCTAAAGGTTCAGGCAAGTCTGCCACCGTATATGCCACGACCGCCATCGCTGCCACACAATGAGCCAGCTCTCTGGGATCGATCTTGTCAAAGGTGTCAGCTGCTGTGTGATGAATGTTGAAGTACTTCGATCCGTCAACGTCGAGACTGGCGCCGATAACACCTTCACGCATTATTGGTCCAATGTCTGAACCTCCTCCATTATCGGCTACGTGATCAGCGCCTATCCCCGCGAGCAGCTTCAGAATCTCTTGTAAGTTTGTTCTTGCTTGAAGCGGTGCGTTCGCGGCAAGGCCAAAGCCCTGGGGTTTTGCAACTCCTGAATCAGATTCCACTGCAAAGATGTGTTTCACCAACTCTGACCGGTGAGCATCACGGTATGCATTGCCACCACGTCCGCCATTTTCTTCGTTGGTCCATAAGACGACTCTAATCGTGCGGCGGGGTCGTAATCCCAATTCCTTAAGTAAGCGAACTGCTTCCCATGCGATCAAGCATCCACCGCCGTCATCATTTGCTCCCTGTCCCACGTCCCAGGAATCGAAGTGACCGCTAATCAAGACAATCTCATCAGGTGCTCCCGTTCCCTTTAGCTCGGCGACGACGTTGGCTGACTCTGCATCCGGAAGAAATTGGGCCTCCATTTTCAGTCGAACGGTCGCGGGATCGCCGCGGTCCTGCATTCGTTGTAATAACTCGGCAGCTTCAATTGTTATTGCGGCAGCTGGAATCTTTGGTTGACTTTCTTCATAAACAGTAGCGCCTGTGTGTGGAGTTTGAAGACTCACGGGAGTTATGGAACGAACGAGGACCGCGAGAGCTCCGTAACGAGCTGCACGAGAAGGTCCAGCCGTACGATATCGAACCGTTGCTCCGTAGCTCGTAAACGGAGCGTTGTACACAACTATCTTTCCTCGCACTCGATCCCTTACCGCTTCAAGTTCAGCGAAAGTCTTAACCACTACCACTTCAGCTGTTATTCCATCTTTCGGAGTACCGACGCTATTTCCGAGCCCGAGCATCGCTAAGCTTCGCTCGACAGGAGCGGTCATCTCCAAACTTTCTGCGCCGCGTACCCAGTGTGGAACCATCACCTTTTCAACGCGCACATTGTCCAACCCGTCTTTTTTCATTTCTGAGATGGCCCACTCGATTGCGCGGGCATGCGAGGCCGAACCACTTAGTCGATTTCCAATGTAATCGGTTAAGTACGATAGTCTCTCGTAGGCTTTCTTGTTGGTCAGCGCGGCGCCGATGATGCGACCCGCCTTTGCTTGATAATCGTCAATCTTGATTGAGGGCGGTGGCAGCGGCGTTGGTGTTGCAGTTGGTGAAGCCTGTGAAGGTGGTCCAAACTGCTGGACTGGGGCTGGATCTTGAAGATTTAAGCCATGAATATAGATGAAGAGTGAGATTAGTGCGAGATGCAATATTAGGCGCAAGTAGAGGAAGTTCCTTCCATTTAGTAGTTCGGGATTTTGAGATTAAAGCTGTGCAAGAGAAGTTTAGCCCAGGGTGCTGGCGTTATTGCACTTTCACAAGATCGGCGGGTACCCGCCAAGCAATCGATCCACTAAATTGCATGAGCTATACCAACGAAGTCTGAATGCTGACATTGTCTTTGTCGGGGATGATTTAGAACACTGCAGAAAAGCCAGGTGTGAAGCGGGACCTTGTCCTGGATCCGCCCATCACAAGGTCCCAACTGACAGATTTTGAATCCTATCAACCACCGTGAGCGGCGGCCATTCTTTTATCCATCTCCTCAGGCGTCACATCCTCTTTATGTGTTGCCACTGTCCAAACGTGTCCAAACGGATCCCTGAGTGTGCCTGAACGATCTCCGTAGAACCAATCCTGCAACGCTTTCAACTCTGTTCCACCTGACGTAAGTGCAGCCTTATAAGTGGTGTCGACATCTGGAACATAAATCATCAAGCTCACTGGAGTGCCGCCAAGCGCTCCTGGACCAACATAACCCATGTCAGGATTTTCGTCTGCCAGCATAATCGGAGAATCGCCAATCTTTATTTCGGCGTGCCCGATTTTGCCCTCGTGATCCATGCGAAACAGCTCAACCGCGCCAAAAGCCTGTTTGTAGTAGTCAATCGCTGCTGCCGCACCTTTGATTATGAGATACGGTGTTACCGCGTGATATCCATCGGGAATCGGCTTTACGTCTGCCATAGTTTCTCCTCTCGTGGTTAGATCCAAATTTTATAGGACAGTTGCGGACACTTTAATCCTAATCTATTCGAAGCGTGTGAACTTTGGGTAAAGAAATGTTAAGACTTGTGAAGTCGCTTGTCACTTCGGCCGGCCGATCGAAGTATCAATATCAATTATCAATTTTTATTTGCCACAATGATCGGTGATGAACAGAAATCCCTCTAGCCTTTGCTTTAATTGCGGACATTAAATTAAAGTGTGTCCCCCCCAAGCTCGTCTTAATAAGGAGTTGCCATGAATTCGTCTGAGCCCCAACGAATGCTCCTTCATTATCGCCTGTTGAGCAAGGTCGACAGCGGAGGAATGGGCGAGATTTACAAGGCCGAAGATACGAAACTCAATCGCACTGTAGCGCTCAAGCTACTGCTCGCCAACGTCAATCAGGAACCAATAGCTCGTCGACGATTTCTTCAGGAAGCCCAGTCTGCCTCGGCTTTGAGTCATCCAAACATCGTCACAATACACTCCATCGAGGAGGCCGACGGACTCGACTTCATCGTCATGGAGTTTGTTGAAGGCCAGGATCTGAAAAGCCTTATCGAGCATGACGGAGCGCTACCGCTCGCTCATTTGGTCGACATTGGGATCCAGATTAGTGATGCGCTTGAAGCCGCGCATGACAGCAAACTCATCCATCGCGATATCAAGTCAGCAAATATTTTGATCACTCCCCGTGGACAGGCGAAGGTGCTGGACTTCGGCCTGGCAAAAATTGTGAGGACTGTCGCTGACGCAGTTGATAAGGACGCACTGACGCTTCCAAACCTGACTGATGAAGGGACGGTACTCGGGACAGCTGCCTACATGTCGCCCGAGCAGACGATGGGACAGCCACTTGATCATCGCACCGATATTTTTTCGTTAGGGTGCGTTCTATACGAGGCAGCTACTCGCTCACTGCCGTTCGCTGGGCCAAGTGTACTTGCAATAATGCATGCAATTTCCACATCGGATCCTACGCCACCGAGCAGAATAAGGCCTGAACTACCGCGGGAACTCGATCTGATCATTGAAAGGGCCATGGCAAAAGACAGGGAGCGTCGTTATTCCTCTGTTCATGAAATGGGTGATGCTTTGAGAGCGCTGCGTGGCAATGTGACCGGTCAATGGCGAGGTGGTCCAATAGTTTATGACCGAGATTTAACCGATAACGCGTCGATCCCGTTTGTCGGTCGAGCGAGCGAGTTAACCAAGCTGGATGGATTGCTTACCCACGCAATTGACGGTACCGGTCGGGTTGTCTTTATTACCGGCGAGCCAGGCATTGGCAAAACGGCTCTGGCAGACGAGTTTCTTCGGCGAGCGCGCGCTCATTATCCGAGCCTTTCCATAGCACGCGGACGATGTGTCGAACAATATGGAACCGGAGAAGCCTATCTACCATTTCTGGATGCACTAGGCGCGTTGCTCGACGGCTCGGCGCGAGATCGGCTTGCTGCGATTATGCGAACTTCTGCCCCGATGTGGTGCGCGCAGCTTCCAGCGGCCTTTTCATCAACCGGTGCCGTAGAGACTATTCAGCAGGAAACCATTGGTGCAACCCAGGAACGAATGATGCGTGAAATGGGTGATGCGCTCGGAGTATTTTCGAGTCTGTCTCCGGTAGTGTTGCTGCTTGAAGATTTGCATTGGGCCGATCCATCGAGCATCGATCTACTGCGCCATCTATGCCAGCGAATTGGGAATCAGCGGTTAATGATTGCTGGTACCTTTAGACCAGAAGACGTCGAACGGAGCAATCATCCGCTTAAGGATTACAAAGCTGAGATCCAGGCGCGAAAGTTGTGCGAAGAGATAGCGCTCGATCTATTAACTACGACCCATATCCAGGATTATCTGAACGCGACGTTTGCCCCTAACGATTTTCCTGCCGAGTTCGCCAAACACATTCACGATAAAACCGAAGGTCACCCGCTGTTTGCTACCAGCCTCCTGCAGTATTTGCATGAGCGCGGCGACATATCCAGGGCAAATGAACACTGGTCCTTAAGCAGGCCACTCTCCAGGATGGAACTCGAAGCGCCGGAGAGCGTCCGCAGCATGATCAGTAAACAAATCTCAGTCTTGCAGGACCATGAACGCCGCGCATTGCAGTATGCGAGCGTGGAAGGCCAGGAGTTTCTGTCAACGGTTGTCGCGACTTTGTTGGGCACCGACGAAATTGAGGTCGAGGAGATGCTCGCGAAGATCGAAAAGACACATCGATTGATTGTGACTTGCGAGGAAGAAGATTTGCCGGATGGTTCACTGGCGACTCGTTATAGATTTGCTCATGCACTCTACCAAAATTTTCTATATGACGACTTAGTCGCAAATCGTCGGATCATATTGCACCGTCAGGCAGGCGAAAGACTGCTGCAACATTATGGCAAGCGCGCACCGCAGATTGCCGCGCAGCTTGCACTTCACTTTGAGCGGGGAAGAGATTTCGGCCGGGCAGTCGACTTTCTAACCTACGCTGGAGACAATGCCACCACGCTTTATGCTAACGCCGAAGCGAGGGACCACTATAGTCGAGCTCTGTCGCTTGCAGAAAAATTACCCGAGGCTGAACGGCCTGAGGTTCTGGTCAAGCTCTTCCGGAAGCGCGGTGGTACGAACATGGCGTTGAGCAAGTTTAGTCACTCGGTTGATGACTACGTCAGCATGTTGGCCCATCTTGAGCAATTTGAATCGCCCGAGCAGAAGGCGGCAGGTTTGAATGCTCTCGCAACGACGCTGTTTTTTGCGCACCGCCTCGAGGAAATGGAAGCCAGGGCAGACGAGGCGCTCGCGGCGGCCAGGGCCGCGAACAGCGAAACATTGAGACTCGATACCATGTGTCTCATGGGATTGAAGCATCTGTGTTACGGGGAGCTTGCCCTTGGCCGGCCAATTCTTGACGACGTCATCAAGAGTGCCCGGGCAATCGATTACAAGCCAGCGTTATTGTCGGGGCTAACATGGCGAGGCTGTTTGTATTTCTTCCAGACCGAGTATGAGCGGAGTGTCGAAATTGAACTTGAAGCTCGACGTCTTGCTTCCGAGTTGCGGGATGGCTTTCTCTTGCTTACGTCGATGTTCTTCATCGGTCTATCAAAGGCAAATCTCGGGCAAATGTCAGAGGGTATTGCCACACTCGAAGAGGCTATCAAAATTGCGGGAAGAAATGGTGATCGGTTCTGGTTTCCACGCATGCCAAATTGCATAGGGTGGATGCACCGAGAACTCGAGGATCACGAAGGAGCTCTCAAGTACGATCAAGAAGGGTTGCAAGTAGCAAGACAATTTCATGTGCTCGAGGCAGAGGCCAACTCGCTCATTAATATAGGAATCGATCACACGATCGAGGGTAAGCATCAAGAAACAGCGAACGCTTTTAAGGAGACGCGCGACATTTTTGAGCGCGACGCCTGGTTCCGCTGGCGCTACAACATCCGTTTGGAGGCTGCGACTGCATGGCATTGGTTACGAAAAGGAGAAACGGACAAGGCCTCTGAGTATGCTCAGCGGCTCCTCGATACCGCTGCTGAACACAAGTGCCACAAATACCAGGCCGAAGCTCATCGGATAAAAGCACAAATTGCCAGGCGACTGGACCAAATCGACTCGGCAGCCGCGGAATTCCAGAAGGCGCTCGAGGTGTTGGAGGAGTATCCCGTACCAGTTCTCAAATGGCGAATTCTTGGAGACGTTGGTCGTCTTGAGCGAGATCGCGGAAATCAAGCCGCGGCAGGAAAGGCTTTTGCTGAGGCCCTGGATATCGTCTCCTGCTGTGCGGCGAATGTTAAAGATGACGAGTTGAGAACAAACTTCCTGAGTTCGAACGCTGTCCGCGAGTTAACGCCTGAGATTAAGCGAGAACAGGCATCTCCCCCAGCTTAGTCCCAATTCAAAGTTTTACACGACGGCATCTTGTGAGAGCAGTTGGCCGATCGCTCCGGTCAGTGCCGAAGCCCGGTAGCGTCGGGTGAGCTTTAAATAACGTCAAGCAGTTAATAAGGACGAGGCTCACCCGACGCTACCGCGCTTCGGTACTGACCGGGACGCGCAACTTGATCACTTGGTCCAGGGCCAAAATTCCTCTTGACTCTGGAATCGATTCCGGGGTTTAGAATTCCTTCAACGGCAATGGCTAAGCACTTCAGTCCACGTGAACTTGCCGAATTGCTCGGTGTAAGTACTGACACCCTCAGACACTACGAACGTAAGGGTGTTCTGGCGCCTCCGCGTCGTGGTCCAAATGGGTATCGTCAGTATGCCGCCGAATCATTCGAGCGATTGCAACTCGTGCGGCGCGCAATGGCCGTAGGGTTTACGCTTGATGAGTTGGCGAGATTCCTGAAAGAAAGAGATCGAGGAGGCAGTCCGTGCGCATCTGTTCGGCAACTGGCCTCGATGAAATTGACCGAGGTTGATGAACGGATTCGAGAGTTGAAGACTCTCCGAAATGAACTGAAGACGACGCTTAACGATTGGGACTTGCGGCTCGCTAATCGGCAAAATGGCGAGCGTGCCAATCTACTAGACCACCTGCCGGAACACTCGAAGAAAGCGCATAATTCTCGACCGCTCAAAAAGAGAAAGAAGGAAAGAAAATGAAATTCAGAATTTTTCTACTGGTCCAATTCGCACTGGTCTTAGTGTCAGTTACTTTTTCCCAGGAACAATCCAACAAGCACTCGATGCATCCTTCGAGTCAGGATGAAATGAATAAGCGTGGCGATAAGGTGATGGGATTTGATCACACTCGAACCACACATCATTTTGTTTTAACCAGGACTGGCGGCGCGATCGAAGTGAGCGCAAACAGTGCAGAAGATTCCGAGAGCAGGGAGCAGATCCGGAAGCACCTCAGCCATATTGCGATGATGTTTGCCGAAGGGAATTTTAAAGCGCCAATTCTGATCCACGATCAAAATCCTCCCGGCGTTCCGGTAATGCAGCGGCTAAAGTCTGATATTGAGTACAGTTTTGAAGAGACTGAATCCGGTGGGCGAGTTCGAATTTCAACTCGGAACGACGAAGCCCTTCAAGCGATTCACGACTTCCTTCGTTTTCAAATCAAAGAACACAAGACCGGTGATTCGTTAGAAGTTGGTTAACTTGTAGGGGGGTCCCACCGCGGGCGCCCTTTCTTAGTTCCGCGGAGAAATCACCGGAAATGGGGCGCCCACGGAGGGACGCCCCTACTAATGAAGGTCAGACGTCAGTATGTAGGCGAGTTTGGTTGAGTCGATGTTGCCTCCGGAGACCACGCACACGATTTTTCCTGTTCCGGCTCGGCCTGACAACGCACAAGCTACCGGACAAGCTCCCGCCCCCTCTGCCACTATCCTGTTACGCTCAGCTAACAACCGCAGCGCTTGCGCGACTTGGTCCAGTTCAGCGACCAGCGAAGTTTCAATTAGATTCCGCGCCAGCTCGAACATTCTTGGAAAGACCTTCTTGCCGCCAATGCCGTCTACAAAGCTTGGGGTGTAATTAATCTCTTGAGGTGAGCCTGAAGCGAGTGACGCCGCGAGTGGCGCCGCGGTAGCAACTTCGGCCGCAAAAATTTTGCAGCCTGGACGCATCTGACGTACGGCCGCAGCTATACCACAGGTTAATCCGCCGCCACCCCAGGGAATTACGATCGCATCCACTTCTGGCAAGTCCTCCAGAATCTCGAGACCGATTGTGCCGTTGCCTGCCATCACATTCAGATCATCAAAGGCGTGAATGAACGTGCCCTCAATTCCCGGAAACGCCCTTTCTTCAAAAGCTCGCCACCATTCCTCAAACGATACCTTGATGACTCGACCACCCAGCCGTTCGATCGCTTTTACTTTCGTTTCGGGCGCTGATTCAGGCGCAATGACCGTACAAGCTAAGCCGAGTTGTCGAGCGTTCCAGGCAACGCCCTGGGCCATGTTTCCAGCGGATGCGGTTAAGACTCCACGCTCGAGTTCCTGCTTTGACAATCGGGCCATCGCATTGGCTGCGCCTCGGATTTTGAAAGATCCGATTGGTTGAAGGTTTTCTAGTTTGAGATAAATTTCGGCGGGAGCGTCATCTAGATTCAGGCGAACCAACGGCGTTCGAATCGCAGCGTTTGCAATTACTTTCCGCGCTTCCTGAATCTCTGAGAGTGTTATAAGTGTTTGGTAGGTATCCATCGATATAGGTTCTGATGATACGTAGTTCTTTCAGATTCGGGCCGTGATACGACATCACCGACTTTAGTCGCGCGGTACTTCAATTTCAACCTAGTCCCATCTCGGGCTCACTCGCGACACCTACCTGAAGCCCAGCAACGCCCGTTGCAACAGACCTTGCTAGGCACAAAAACAATTTCACCTCTCCTATACATCTTCGGTCGTATTGTCCTATTATTTGCACATTCATGTTTCAACAAGGCTTACCCGTCAGGGCCATCGTTCCATGGACAGCTTTACCTGCGACTCCCAGTTCCATTCAAAGTAATAATGCTTTCTTACGCAAGTTTCTTCCGGAGAGAAGATGATCGGTCAAAGACTTTCTAACCGTTACGACATCAGAGCAGAGTTGGGTCGCGGTGGAATGGGCGTTGTTTATCGAGCTCACGATCCTTTACTGAATCGTGAAGTCGCCATCAAGCTAATTCCGCCGACACTCTTAAGTTCCGAAACCGAACAGCGATTTCAACGCGAAGCTCAGCTGGTAGCCCAGATGGACCACCCCGCGGTGGTTCCTATCTTCGACTTTGGGAAAGACGAAGGCTCGCTATTCTTCGTGATGCCGATTGTTCAGGGAACGACCTTGCGTTGGTATCAACGGGATAATCCGCTGACGCTGGGGGAGGTTCTTGATATTGGTATTCAAGCAGCCGAGGCGCTTGAATACAGTCATTCCCGGGGCGTAATCCATCGCGACGTTAAGCCCGAAAATATCATGGTGGTCCGTGAAGATGGCTCGAAGATTCGTGTTCGGATCATGGACTTCGGGCTCGCTCGTGGTGCCACTGAAAGTAGGATCACGAAGACCGGAACAATTGCCGGTACTCTTTCCTATATGAGTCCCGAGCAAGTAGCGGGCGGCGTTATCGATCATCGCTCTGATATCTACTCGCTTGGCACCGTCTTGTATGAGTGTCTGAGCGGCGAACCGCCTTTTTCGGGCGAGCTGCAGTCTGTGCTCTATCGGATAGTCCACGAAATACCGCAGCCGTTAGGCACCGAGGTAAATGAAGATCTCGAGTCATTGATTCTCGGTTGCATTGCTAAGGAACCAGGTAAACGACCTCAACGTGCGAGTGATGTCGCAGAATCGCTCCGACGCTGCCAGACGCGATTGCATCACAGCGATTTGAATAAGTCGGTGGTGCTGACCAAAACGATGATGATGCCGCGCGCAGCATTGTCTCCGTTTATAGGCCGCGAAAAAGAGCAGGCTGAGCTTCAAAAGCGGCTCAACGCGGCGATCAGTGGGGAATGCCAGTTTGTAGTGGTATCAGCTGAGCCCGGCGTTGGGAAAACACGCCTGCTGGATGAAATTGAAAATCTTGCGAAGGTTCGAAAGCTCTTAGTTTTACACGGACGATCCATAGAACAGGACGGCGCATTTCCATACCAGGGCTTTTGTGAAGCTATCCAGGAGTTCTTTCGGCAGCGCGACACCGCGAGCTCACCTGATAACGCAATCGAGCTTTCTGATGTCGCGCCAGATCTCGTGGCGTTATTTCCAATGCTGACCGAGATCTCCGCAATTCGTAGTGCTGCATCGGGCGATTCAAAGTTAACGCATACGGGTGGACTTGGTTCGCAGGGTCCGGAGAATAGGACTCAGGTCTTCGAACTGCTGGCTCGCACTCTTACCCGTTTGGCCGCGGGCAAACCGTTGATTTTGTTCCTCGAGGATCTACATGCTGCGGAAATCTCAATTGAAGCGTTGCAGTATATTGTGAGACGACTTGGACCAACTCCCACCCTCATAGTCGGCACCTATCGTTCAAGCGAGGTTGATCGTTCACATCCGTTGCTTCGCATGCTCGACAGTTTCCGAGGAGATCGGCGGTTCTCATCCATTGTGCTCGAACCATTCTCACCAGGTGAACATCGTCTGTTTCTGGAAACGCTTATTGGCGGACCAAAACTGTCTGACACCCTGGTTACAAAGCTCTACGAAGGCACGGAAGGAAATCCCTTCTTCACGAAAGAGCTGGTTCGTTCGTTGCTCGACTCGGGAGGCATCGCCAAAGACCAAACCGGGGCCTGGAGTTTAGGTGCATCAACCGATCTCTCAACCGGGGATATGCCGGCCACGATTCAACAGGCAGTTGAAAAGAGAATTGAGCGGCTGCCAGAGGAATTGCGCGAAGTCCTTTCGATTGCTTCCGTGATGGGTAAAGCATTTGACTTCCGCGACCTCGAGGTTCTGGCCGGACAGAAGGATATTGAAGACGCAATCGACCGGCTGGTTGAGGAAGGATTGTTAGAGGAAGAGCGCGAGTCGCGAGGCGATCGTCTTGTCTTTTCGAGTGGAGTAGTTCGAGATGTTCTCTACGGCGCCATTTCTCGACGCAAGCGGCGCTCGTTGCATCGCAAGTATGCCGAGGAGATAGAAAAGCGACACGGCGGCAGACTTGAGCGGGTTTATCCTCAGTTGGTCCACCATTTCTCGCAGGGTGACGTGGCCGACAAGACGGTTGAATATGGATTGCGAATGGCCAAGGCAGCACTCGATGCCTTCAGCAGTGAAGAAGCTGCACGTGCAGCGAAAACTGTACTCGAGTTTCTCGATGATGAATGGGAGGGCGATCGCTCGTTAGAAGGCGATGCGAGAATGTTGCTTGCCCAATCGTACCGAATGGCAGGCGAAGTCGATGCGGCGTTAAGAGAGGCTGAGAACGCGGGACGTATTCTTGGCGACGAAAAGCATTTGGCACGCTCGGTAACCTCGTTGTTATTTGCAGCAGAGACAGCCTGGCAAGCTCGGAAGGTTGAAGAGACTACCAGGCTGGTCCAAGAGGTAATGGACGACGCTCGCGCTGTCGGCGACAAAGAAAGTCTTCGCCACGTTCTATCTTTAGCGGCTACCCTGGCAAATCTGCGCGGAGAATATGAGAAAGCCAACGGATATCTCGAGGAAGCGGGTTCACTTGCTCCGGCTCCGAAAGATACTGAGCGTCATGAGGAAGTACCAAGAGGCGGCCGATTAGTCGTGGCGATGGCCTCTCCACTTGGTGATATCGATCCCGTGAATATGGAGCTGGTCGAAGAACAGGAAATTCTCGCGACTGTATTCGAGACCCTGCTGGCGACCGATCTGGAAGGCAATCTAACTCCTTCATTGTGTGAGAAATGGGAAGTCTCAGAGGATGGAACCTCAGTCTTCTTCACGCTCAAAGAGGGTGCGCATTTTCAGAATGGCGATCCGCTGAACGCTACAGTCGTAAAGAAATCCCTCGAAAGAAGCATTCGGGTCGCGCGCGAGTTGCCGCCGGGTCTGGCGGCTATCCGCGACGCAGCTAAGTTTGCCAAGAATGAAGATGATGAGTTGACGTCTCTCATCGTTCATTCAACCAATAAACTCGAGATCCAACTTCCCGAGCCACTTTCGATCTATCCATCGCTTTTGACAGACTTCAAGACAGGCATCACGCTTCAGCCAGAAGGAGCGAAGAACGGCGCAATCCTCATTGGAACAGGGCCGTTTCGGATGACTTCGTATGCCCCGGATCGAATCTTACTCGAGCGAAACGACTCCTACTGGAAAGGCTCGATAGCACATCTCGACGAGATCGAATTTCGTGCGGGTCTAAGTGCTTCTGATATAGCTGCGGGATTAAAGTCGGGCGCAATCGATCTCGCTCGCGATCTGTCGCCGCAAGACCTTGAGGAATTTCTTCGTGATCAGCGTTTTCGCGGAGGTCTTGTCGAGTCGCCGCGTAAAAACACTTATTTTTTGATCTTCAATTCGACAAGTGGTTCAGTGGCCCAGAAGCCTGAACTGCGACGAGCCCTTTCGGAGACGATTCGCACACACGATTTGGTTTGGCAAACGCTCGGTAGATTTGCACAGCCGGCTGTTTGTTTGATTCCGCCGGGCATGCTGGGTCACGATCCCGGAAGAAGACGACACACGCTGACTCGCGATGAAGCAGTAGCGATGTTACGTGAAGCGGGATTCACGGATACGATCAAGTTACAAGCAGCTGTTCATCCACTATTTCTCGATCGCTACAAATCCCTGCTGACCACACTGCTGGCACTTTGGTCGGAGCTTGGCGTGCAAGTAGAAGTGGCAACACCATCTATGGCGTCTTACCTTGAGTCGTTCCAGAATAGCACCGGGATCGATCTATTCATTGGCAGATGGAATGCCGACTATGATGATCCTGACGACTTCACCTACGGTCTGTTCCATTCACGTGTTGGTCTATATCGTCCGTACATTTCAGCGTCCGAAGGAGATCAGACGCTTGAAGAAGCTCGGACAGAAAGCCGGCCCGCAGTTAGAGCCACCCTTTATCGAAAGTACGAGAGCTTTCTGCAAGAGTCAGGAATGGTCCTACCGTTGTTCCACGATGTTGATTATCGTCTGGCGAATTCGAAGATCCTGGGACTGAGCCTGCGAGGCAGCGCGCCATACGTAACCTATACCGACATCGGAAAACTAGAGTCTGCGGCCAAGACCGCAGATGCCGGTCGTGCCAGTCTCGGAACTCTGGAAATTCCAATCACTGGAACCCTATATCATCTTGATCCGGCCCTGGCAGGCACAGTCGAAGACACAGAGGTCTTGCCCAGTATCTACGACACTCTTACTCGAGATGTTGGTGGCGCCAGGATTGCTCCCTGGTTGGCAACTGAGATTATTCCAGAGCAGGGTGGTAAGCGTTACAGGTTTAGATTGCGTGATGACGTGCGCTTTCACGACGGTCGCAAACTGACAGCGCGTGACGTTCGTTTTTCGTTTGAGCGACTCTTACTCAGCACCGAGAGCCTGGGTCGCCACTTCTACTCGCCGATTCGTGGCGCGAAGGCGTTACTCAACGGGGAAGACACGGCACTAACGGGATTCCGCATACACTCTGCCGAGGAATTCACGATTGAGTTGGAAGAGCCTGTCTCATTTTTTCCGGCTCTCATTTCATATCACGTTGCGGCGATAGTCCCGGAAGGAAGCGACAAGTTTGGTCCCAGTTGGCAGGAAGGATCCATTGGTACTGGACCGTTCCGCGTCGTCAAGTTCGAACCGGGAGTGCGTCTTGAACTCGAACGAAATAAGAGTTACTGGCGTCAGGGTTACCCAAAAATAGAACGACTCAATTTTGATTTCGATGTTGCGCCGGCGGACATTCTTGCCGAGTTTCGCGCCGGTAGATATTCGCTGGCCTCAGACCTTTTACCGGCGGACGCCGAAGCCTTGCGACGGGAACCTGAGTACGCTTCCGGTTATCACGAAATTCCTAACCTGATGACTTACTATGCAGTCTTCAATTGCAACCGTGCCCCATTGAAGGATAAGCGCGTTCGGCAGAAGTTGGCACGATCAATCAACGTGGCGAATATTGTTCGTCAAACTGTCGGTCGTCTTGCAGTTCCAGCTCAGGGGTTGATCCCGCCCGGTCTGTTGGGCCACGACTCTGCTTATACCACTCGAGTTACCCAACCGTCAGTCACTTCTACTTCTGAAACTCAGGACGAGATTGAATTGACCGCAGCGGTAAACCCGGTGTTCTTTGGCGAATATGCAGCGCTGGCTCGTGAAATTGCGCGTGCCGCTGCTGAACAGAAAGTAAGAATACGAGTGGTAAATAAGACGATGGAAGAGTGGATTGAAGCCGTGTCGCAGGGAACGGTCGACTTAGTTCTGGGCCGGTGGGGAGCTGACTACCCCGATGCGGATACTTTTGTCAGTATTCTATTAACTAAGAACGGTTTGCTTGGTAAGTTGTGTGGTACCACGGAAGTTGATCGACTAATCGCAAGAGGGCGAACTGAGACTGTCCCAACTGTTCGCCATGGTATTTACCGCCAGGTCGAAGAGATCATCGTGCGCGACAGTCTGATGCTGCCGCTGTTTCATGAGCAGAGCTATAGATTCGCGAGACCAGAAGTACACGGTGTGTCCCTTTCGTATGGATCCATCACCGTCGACTATTCCAGCCTGAGCTTGTAACTAAGGATCAGTTCTTCGTAGTCTCCGCCTTACCACCAAGGTACTTATCAAACCATTCGAGATTTGCCTTCATTGCGGCTAACTGCATTTTCGGTTCAGTTGGGCCATGTGGCTGTCGCGGCAGCACCAGCATTCTTGTCGGCACACCCTGGAACTTCAAAGCGTTATAAAATTCGTATCCTTGAGAAATAGGAACCCTGACATCCGCATCGCCCTGCTGGATCATGGTCGGGGTGGTTACGCCTTTAACATTGAACATTGGAGAGTGCTTTTGATAGATCTCGATTCCGTCCCACGACTGTCCGCCAAAATAGTCAGGGATGAATGATGGAATATCTGACGTTCCATTAAAACTCATCAGGTTCGTTACCGGAGCTCCGGCTGATGCGACCTTGAACCGGTGTGTCTGCGTTACGATCCACGACGTCATAAATCCACCGTAGCTCCAACCCATCACGCCAAGACGATCAGGATCAGCTACTCCCATTTCGATGACCTTGTCGACTCCGGTCATCAAATCCTGGTAATCGCCGACGCCCCAGTCTTTAATGTTGGCCCTGCGGAAGTCGACACCGTAGCCACTGGAACCGCGTGGATTTGCGCGCAGAATTGCGTAGCCTTTGGCAGCAAAGGTCGCGAGAGGATAAACACCTCGTCCGCCGATAAAGCTCTGCTGAAACACGCCGGCTGGTCCACCGTGGATGTTCAGGATCAGAGGAACGCGCTGCCCACTCTGATAACCAACGGGGTACGTAAGCAGCCCCTCGATATCTTTTCCGTCCTTCGACTTCCAACGGACAACTTCGGTCTTGCCGAGCGGCGGCATTTTTAGATCAGCATTTACACGACTGATCTGAACTGGTGCGAAATCCGGTGCGCTGGCAATATACGCATCACCTGGGGTTACGGGCGTTTGCCGAACGAAACTTAATGTCTTGCCTGATCGATTAATGTCGATAGCGCTAATCAAGGCCGGCTCACCTTTGAGTTCCTCAATGCGATTTGCAACTACGTCGATTGCGGCTAGTTGTGAAACGGTGCCTTTAGCTTCGTTGAAATACAAATGTTTTGAATCAGCGGACCATCCGGCAACGTCGGGCTGACCATCAAGTGAGGCGACCAGCGTTTTTGGTGGACCACCTTTGGTAGAAAAGATCTGAATCACATAACTTTGGGCCCACCGGGGCGGATTATCACTGGCGAGAATTGCGATCCAGTTTCCATCGGGAGAATAAAGCGGAGACTCTTCAGCCGCGGGTGTATTTGCCAGAACGCTGACCTGCGAAGATGCCAAATCAATAATCGAGATATCAGCCGTAGGCCAATCGTTCGCATTTGGTGTTCTTACGTGGCTGAACACTATTCGCGAACTATCGGGGGACCAATCGAATGCATTTACATTGTAATTGCCGCTTGTAAGCTTTCGCGGTTCGCGTTTGCCAGCGGCGTCTTTTTGCAGAGACAGCAGATAGAGCCGCGACATCTTGAGGTTTTCATCGACCCAGCGGAAATCGTTTTTTCCTTTGTCGTTCTTTTCTTCATCCTCAGTTTTCGGATCGGTCATAGTAAATGCGATGGACTTACCATCTGGAGACCATTCGAAGTTTGAGATGTTGCTCTTAACGTCCGTCAATAATTCCGCTTCGCCGCCACTCACGCTTAATAGGTAGAGATTGTTTTTGTTGTCTTTGCGATTTGAAGTAAAGGCTATCCAATTTCCATCGGGCGACCACCTCGGATTACCTGAGGATTTTTCGCCAAACGTTAGTTGTATATTCTTCTTCGTGGCCACGTCTGCCATCCAAATCTGTGTGACGAACTCACTCTTCTCCGGAGTGGTCACCGCATCAGACACGGTATAGACCAGGCTTTTCCCATCAGGCGAAACTCTGGGAGTACCAACCAGCTTCAATTTCAACTGCAGCTCGGGGTCCCAGGTTGTTTGGGGGAAAACTGTGACAGCCGAGAATGCAATTAGTGCAATTAGAACAGTCGGTAATGCGAGCCGTCTCATGATGGTTCTCCTGGTTGGATTAGGTTTTGGACCAAACGTAGAAGCCGTAACCTGCTTGCGAGTCCTTTTACTAGTGAAGACTCACGAAAGTCAATGGAGAAGTTTAAGGT
>DASROI010000120.1:0-26401 GCA_035646955.1 Pyrinomonadaceae bacterium | reverse complement strand
TTACAGCGCTAATACTGCTTGGACTGATCGCGGGTTGGGCCATCATCACCGGGGTAATTGAGATTGTCGCTGCGGTTCAACTTCGCAAAGAGATTCAAGGTGAGTGGCTACTGGCGCTCGGCGGTATCACCTCGGTTCTTTTTGGGGTGCTTCTGTTGTTGAATCCGGGTGCAGGAGCCCTGGCAGTACTGTGGTTGATCGGCATCTACGCAATACTATTTGGAATAATCCTGGTATTGCTCGGAATAAAGCTACGCGGAATGCTCCACGGCTCAGCCACCACCGTCTGATGGACCAGCTTGTAGGGGCGTCCCTCCGCGGGCGCCCCACAGTCCCAATCAGCCCCTGGTTGGAAGAACGGACGTCTACGGGCGCCCCACGTCCCCACTCAGACACTCATTCGCAAGCGGGGGCGTCCGCGGAGGGACGCCTCTACTACTCGACGAGGCCGTTGCGGATGGCGTAGTAGGTTAGTTCTGCGTTTGTGTTGAGCTGCATCTTGTCCAGAATGCGACGGCGGTAGGTACTGATTGTTTTATCGCTGAGGGACAAACCTTTTGCAATCTCGCCAACAGTCTTTCCCGAGGCAATTAAACACAAAACCTCTAACTCCCGATCGGAAAGATGCTCGTGACCCGCACGCTCGCGAACATTAAGATCGAGGACCATTCTTTCGGCCATGGACGGACTAACATAGCGGCCGCCATTAATTACTTTCAAAACTGCTTGCCTTAATTCATCTCGCGAACTCGCTTTGCTGATATAACCCGAGGCGCCAGCTTTGAACGCTCGCATCGCGTACTGATCTTCAGCATGCATACTCAACATAAGGACCGGTAGTTTCGGACGAGTCTGTTTGATCTCTTTGAGCACATCGAGTCCACTTCGACCGGCCAGCGAAATATCGAGAATTGCAATATCCCAATCATGTTCTCGGATAAGGTTCATCGCTTCAGGGCCATTTCTCGCCTCGCCAAATTCCGCCATACCAGACGAGAACAGTCCTTTTACGCCCTCGCGCACGACTTCATGATCATCGATAGTTAAAATTCTGTGCGCCATTCCACTCCTTAATTCAATGGTACACGCACTATGACCTGAGTGCCTTTACCGCGAGCACCTTGTATCTCAACATTTCCCCCAACCAGAAGAGCTCTCTCTTTCATGCCAAGCAGACCGAGGGAACGAGTATTCCGCTTTTCACGTTCTGTTATACCGCGTCCATCGTCTCTCACATCGAGCATCAACTGCCTTTTTCGAATGAACAGTCGCACGTAGATGTTGCTCGCGTGCGAGTGGCGCAGCACATTGGTCAGCACCTCCTGAAAAATCCGAAACGCTGCGGTGGCGCCATCCCGACTCATTTCGACCGTTTCCAGATGGGAGTCAAAATGAAACTTGACGCCAGTCCGTGTTTGAAACTGTTGCCCTTGCCATTCGATTGCAGCTACCAGTCCCAGGTCATCGAGGAGACCAGGTCGGAGCTCCGATGAGATTCGGCGGACGGTGGTGATAGTCGCTTCGATAAGACCCGTCATCGTACCGATCCTCTTTCGCAAATCGTCGAAACTAGAACCGGAATTACTATCCATCAATTGACTGTCAATCTCTTCCAATTCCCACTTGAGACCTGTCAAAGCTGCGCCAAGTTCATCATGAATCTCGCGCGCAATGCGAGCGCCCTCCTCCTCGCGAGTTGACTGCACCTTGGCAGAGAGTGCTCTGAGTTGTTCTTCGGAAATCTTCAAAGCCGTCTCAGCGCGTTTGCGTTCAGTAATGTCAGTCTTTACGGTCAAGAGTGACGGGTTCTGAGAATGTGAGCTTGGTATCACTGTCGCTCTCGTTTCCAGGTCGAAGTGAGTGCTATCGCGGCGAACCCCTTTTGACTCAAACACACAGAGCTTTCCAGACCTTTGCATCTCCTCTATCAGTCCTTCAACTCGCTTCCGATCCTCGGGACTGACGAAATCAAAAACATGCCTGCCAATCAATTCTTCTGCTTGTTCGAACCCGTATAGCTTCGCACCTCTTTCATTCGTCATCACAAGCTTCAAACTTGAATCGAAAACCTCGACGGCATTCGGCGCGGTCTCAAACAAGGTCCGGTATCGTTCCTCGCTCTGTAGGAGATCCTCTTCAGCGCGCTTTCGAGCAGTAATGTCAAAGGTGGTAACGATAACCGCCGGTTCACCTCTAAAGATCGTGCTGGCAGCAGTAACGTCCATCCATCGTTCTTCGCCACTCTTCGTTAGAATCTTGTCCTCGAAGTGCGATTGGGCCATACCGCCATTTAGGCGGGTTGACATTCTCTCCTTAACGACATCTCGAAACTCAGGATGAATCAAATCGAGCAGCGTCATCCCAAGCAACTCACTCCTTGAATAACCGGTTAACTTTTCAGCAACCAGATTGACATAGACAAATTTCGACTTTCGATAAATGTAGATTCCAGCAGCCACGGTCTCCGCCAGGGTACGAAAGACTTCTTCACTTTCTTTAAGAGCTTCCTGCGCATAGCGTCGATTCAGCGCAGAACTCATCATTTCAGCGGCTGAATCAATTAAACTTCGTTCTTCGGTGAGAAACGGTCCAATATCAGCCCTCGGACGCTCCTCAAGGTAAACGACTTCGATTTCACCTTTCTGTCCGCCAGCCGTAAATTCCACCAGCTGGGACCACCGGGTCTTCTTAAAATTGTGAGACTTGACTTCAAGATCTCCGAAGCAGATCCTCGCGGCTGTAACCTCAGAATACTGCCAGGCGGGCGGTAGGAACGAGACTATGTCTTCCAGCAAGCCAAGCACGCTCTTCGTATCGTCCTGCAGAATGCGTGCTGTTTGATGTAGCGCTGTAAGTTCTTTTACCCGTTCGTTGAGATCGTGAATTAATTGTCGCTTCTCTTCTTCGACTCTTTTGCGATCGGTGATGTCATTCGCTGCCCAGAGGTAACACGACTCACCATCAAAATCGACGAGGGCCGCGGATGATAAGGTAAAACGCTCCTCACCAGTTTTGGTCCGTATCGAGCCCTCAAAACTCCGAAGCGTTTGCGGCTCTAATAAATTTAACCTAATGCTCTCGCGTGTTTTCTGGTCGAGAAGTTGGTCCAACTCGACGATGGGCTGATTCACAGTTTCTTCCCGGGTGAATCCGGTTTCACGGACCCAGCAGTCGTTAACCTCGAGAATAACTCCGTCCGTGAGTCGGATGATGCCCATGCGATACGGGCTCAGGTTGAAGATCTTGGCAAAACGTTCTTCAGAAGCTTTGAGAGCTTTCTCAGCTCGTTTCCGCTCGGTTATGACCTGGGTGAAAAGTATTAGACCACCAATCTCACCTCCAGCTTTCCGCCACGGAAGACTTTCCCATTGCAACCACCCGGGAGTTCCATCCCTTTCCACATAAGGGTCTTCATCGCAACGCTCGATAGACCCTGCGAGAATTCGTCGATGGACTCGCCGCCATCTCTCGGGAATATTTGGAAAAATATCGTAGTGAAACTTGCCCAGGATGTCCTGGCCCTCGAGGTGATAGTCTTTAAGGAAACGGTCGCTGACCTGTAGGTACCGCAGGTCGTTATCAAACATGGCAATTGCCGCAGGCGTGTGCTTAACGAACTGCCGGAGCAGCCCTTCGTTGGTAAGCAGTGCCTCTTCAACATGACGGCGTTCGGTAATATCCGAAAGCACCGCGAGAACACATTGCTCACCTCCGATCTCGATCACTTCTGCGGAATACTCGGTGATAACCACGTCGCCTTGCTTGGTCCTGAATTTCAGTTCGAGATTTCGGACCGAACCGTTCTCTTTAAGGGCCTGAACCAGGCGCCTGCGATCTTTTAGGTCCACCCAAATTCCGAGTTCCAGGGTCGTTTTTCCAAATAACTCTTCACGCGCATAACCGAACGATTTAGCTAACGTATCGTTGGCTTCAACGTACATTCCATCTGACATTCGTGTGACACTCACACCTATCGGGCTCGAGCGAAAGGCCTTCGCAAATTTTTCTTCCGATTTACGAACTAACTCCTCAGCTCGTTTTCGCTCTGTTATGTCGTAGAGTGTGCTCCGACTCATCAGGAAGTTGCCCTGCTCGTCGCGAACGGAGGTGGCACTCAGCAGGATGTATTTGATGGAACCGTCTTTACAGACAAGTTGATACTCGAGATCGTGTGCCGATCCTTCATCAAGAAAGAGGGCAAACTTTTCCCGAAAGAAGAGCGCGCTGTCGGGAGTTAGCATATCGGGAAATTTGACTTTTCCAATTACTTCCTCTCGTTCTCGTCCGAGCCACCCCAACTCAGTATCGTTTATCTGGACGTAGGTGCCATTTTCATCAAGTGAGTGATAACCGCAGGGTGCGGTGTTGTATAGGTCTCGAATTTCGCGGGCTGATTTCCGGAGCGCTTCCTCTGCAGCTTTTCGGTCAGTAATGTCCTCAGCAATCCCGGCAACCCGGTAAACCACTCCTTGATCGTTCTTGATCGGAAATCCTCGGTCCCTAATCCAGCGGACGCTGCCGTCCCCTTTTACGATGCGGTATTCGCTTGAGAATCCTGTTTCTTGATTCTCTCTGATGGTCTTTTCAACTCGCGCGCGATCGTCAGGGTGAATTGCTTCGAGGAACGAGAATGGATCAGCGTACAAGCTTTCACGTGTTCTACCCCAAACTGTTTCGTAAGCAGGGCTGATGTACAGCAACGAACTGTAGTCGTGTGCCTGCAACCAGAGAACCTCACTAATGTTGTCAGTTACCTGGCGAAATCTTGCCTCACTCTCGCGGAAGGCTTCTTCAGTTTTTCGAGGATCACCGTGACCAAAAGAAGTGGTTCGGTCACTCTCTGTTTGTAAGATCTGATTTCGTGGCTCTTCTGCCTTTTCCGATTGCTCGGCTAATTTCCGGCCTTCGAGTTCGCGAACCAGTTGTTCATTTAGAGCTGATAGGCGCTCGATCTCTTTCTGTAATTCGCTACTGCTCTTAGGTATTTCTTCTGAAACAGTCAGACGGCTCATTTTTTTATTTCCTCAATAACTACGGCTCAACTGTAGCACTTCGTCGACCGCTTCTAAGTTTATTAACGGGAAATGAAGGAGCTTGCCAGTCGGAGCTTAAACGGGTAGGAATTCTACTACGCTGCAAAGTGAAATCCCACTGGGCGCGGCTTTCACGCCAAAGAAACGAGTGGTTCTGCGCTACGTCGATGAGAATTGAGGACGCGAAAGATCAAAATTTCTTCAGGTCGACCTTCTCCAGACGTTGGTCTGGCAACGGCCAACTTTGTTGTAGTCCAAAGTTTGTCACTTTCCTTAGCAGGAAAGCTGGCACATCAGTTTCACGCTGCGCCTTTATGTGGAACAACTCCACATCAGCAACATCGTTCAGCCAGAATGCAGGACGCAGGTCTGACTTTAGAAAGCTGACCTGAACATCTCGTAGTTGCAGTCCCCTAACATGTCTTATAAAGAATCCATAGGAAGGAAGCTCTCCGAACATAGTCGGCTCCGGATAGGTGTCCTCCTTTTCAAGAGGCTCAAGTCCAGCCTGTTCCCTGGTGCCCCCTCCTTGCGAATAAACTCGGACATTCTGAAGGGTTACGTCCTCGATCGCCGATCCCGGAACACCACTGATGATCGATGAATACTTTGGATCAGCATTGTAGACTACGACGTTACTGATGATGATGCGACGAATGGCACCGGTCCGCGTACTATCTTTTGGACCACGATTTCGGGAGCCTAGACGAATGAAGATCGGAGAGTTACTTACATCTCGCATTGTCAGATTTGAGATGGTTACATCTTCGAGTAGTGCGCCGTCCACCGCTTCGAGAGCGAGTCCGCGTGAGTAGTCGAAAACACAGTTTGTAACAGTAATGTTTTTGAACCCACCATTCGACTCGGTGCCGAACTTGATCCTGCCGGTCGGACTGAAAGCTCCGTTTGGAGTGCGGTAGTCGCGTTTAAACGTTCCATCCAACAGAGTGCCTTCGTCGTAACCGCTTACCTGACAGTTCGTAATCGTAACGTTCTCAGTCACTCGAGCATAACCTAACGCAAATGAACTCTTCGGACAGATGCCGTCGTCGAACGGAGAGTTGACGGTACAATTTGAGAGTCGCACATTCTTACAGGCATCGACGTCAATTCCGTCTCGATTAGTGTCAATTTTGACATTATCGATGGTGAGGTTATCTACTCCTGTCGCGAGAATGGCAAAGTGTCCACCATGAAGAATGGTCACATCACGAATGATTACGTTTCTGCAGAGTTTTAGACTAATTGCCTTATTTCCCCATCCACTTTCGACCGCATCGCGAAGGTTCGGGTAACCAAATGGACCAGCTCCTTTATTCGAAACTTCAGTTGTTAATGCGTCATTCTGCTCCTTAGTGCGCGACTGATTACCACTTCGGACCAGCCCTTTGCCAAAGATTTTTCCTGGGCCAAGAATTGAGACATTCTCGAGGTTCTCGCCCCAGATCAGACTGTTGTGCCAGTGACTGTGACCAAAATCTTGAAACTGATCGAACGCATTGGGCTCCGGAGGATCATACTTTCCATCTCCGTCGCGCGGATCCGCCGCCAGGATCGTCGATCCCTGGTCCAGGTACAAAGTGATATTGCTTTTCAAACGAATCGAGAAACTGCGATAGGTACCGGCGCCCAGCCAAACAGTTCCGCCGCCGGCGCGCGCCGCGGCATCGATTGCTTTGTTGATGGCTTCACTGTCCAGACTCTTGCCATCAGCTTTAGCGCCATAGGTTCTGACATCGAAGACGACGCTCCCGGGATTCGTGAACTTGTCGCCTTGCGCATTGCCGGCAGGGGTCATGAGCGAAAATATTAATGAGATGAGAACTGCTAACGAGAGATATGGGTGGCGGTGAAGTGTCATGGTGCATCTTTCGGTTGGTAGTAAAGATGCGGACTCTTGCTCACGCATCGAGTTGCCTTTTTAACAAAGCGCCGCCAGGCCGGCGCACTCCAAGGTTTTTAGATACCAAAATCGTCGATATTTGCTAAACTCCGCACCGTCTTAGAAAAACGGGTGACAGTCAGCTCGAGGCAAAGGAGTAAGCCCGTCTCGTTGGACCAACGGTTTTGCTATTCTGACGTCCAACTCTCCTTTTCCGCAAATATATAAAGTTTATTGCGATGAATGTTTACAGAGCGGAGTTACGGCTCTGTATTCATACCAAATTTCACTGCGTCGAGGTGACTTTGAAAATACGATCAAAAAAAACCAGTGAGGAAATCATCGGCCGTCGCTCATTTCTGGCTAGTGCTGCCGTCAGCTCATTAGCGGTCACAGCTTTCGCTCAGAACCGTGACTATAGTCAGAACGCTCCGCCAGTTCGTTACCCGGACCGCGACATCGTCGTACTCGATCCTCGTTTCGCCAAATACAAGTTGGGTAATGCCGCCATTCAACGACTCCATACCGGAACACTTTGGGCCGAAGGGCCAGCGTGGAACGGTGTTGGGCGATACCTTGTTTGGAGTGATATTGCCAGCAATGTTCAGTTGCGATGGCTCGAAGAAAATGGCCATGTGAGCGTGTTTCGGAACCCGGCTAACAACAGCAACGGCAACACATTTGATTATCAAGGTCGCCAATTGTCCTGCGAGCACGGCACGCGCCGTGTCGTTCGCTACGAGCAGAGTGGAACAGTCACCGTGCTGGCTGATAAATACCAGGGCAAACCCTTCAATGCTCCGAATGATATCGTAGTTCATCCGGACGGCGGAATTTGGTTCACCGATCCTGGTTACGGCAGCATGGTCAACTACGAAGGCAACAAAGCTCCCCTTGAAATAAAAGAAGCGGTCTATCGAATTGATCCAGTCTCTGCAAAAGTCGATCTGGTTACGGATGAGCTCGATAAACCAAACGGACTCTGTTTTTCGCCAGACTACAAGAAGCTCTACATCGTTGATACGGGAAAAATCGGCGGGATCCGAGTCTGGGACGTGATCGATTCGAAAAAGATCCGGAACTCCAAACCATTCGTCTCGGACATGACGATAAATGGATTGAAAGGCGGTACCGACGGAGTTCGCGCTGACACCGATGGAAATATCTGGGCCAGTGCCGGTTGGGCTGGCGACGGTTTTGACGGCGTGTTCGTCTTTGCGCCCGACGGTCAACGAATTGGCCACATAAAATTACCGGAAACTGCCAGCAACGTTTGCTTCGGTGGACCCAAACGGAATCGACTCTTCATAACTGCAAGTCAATCGCTGTATGCGGTGTATGTCGAAGCGCAAGGTGCACACATCGCGTAAGTTGGAAGGTCATAGGTCTTTGATCTTAGGTCTTTGATCTTAGGCCTTAGGTCTTAGGTTTTTGAGCTTTGCGTTGATCACACAAATCACAAGCCCAAAGATCAAAGCCCAAAGATCAAAGACCAAACGCCAAAAACCCAATGAGAACAATCCGTTGAGCACAACTTCTAACGATCAAGATATCGCCGTCAGATGCAGACGACGCGTCACGCGCAGGCTGATGCCTTACCTGTTCGTACTCTACGTCATTGCCTACCTGGATCGAGTGAACGTCGGTTTTGCAGCACCGGGCGGTATGAAGACGTCACTTGGTTTCACCGATGACATCATAGGATTTGGAGCAGGAATTTTCTTCATCGGGTACGTGATCCTCGAGATTCCGGGCAGCATTCTCTGCGAGAAATGGACCGCTCGAGGATGGATCGCGCGCATCATGGTTTCGTGGGGCATCCTCGCGATACTCACCGGATTTATCCACTCCAAAAATCAGTTCTATATTATTCGGTTTCTTTTAGGCGCAGCTGAAGCTGGTTTTTTTCCCGGCATCATCGTTTACCTCAGCCATTGGTTTCGCTACCAGGATCGAGCCAAAGCTGTGGCCTTTCTAATGGCCGCCATTTCCGTGTCGAACATCGTTGGTTCACCACTCTCCGGACTGTTACTCAAGATCAATTGGCTCGGAATCGAGGGGTGGCGCTGGATGTTTATTCTTGAAGGAATTCCAGCGATTGTGATGGGCATCGTGACGCTCTTTTATCTTACCGACTGGCCACATCAGGCTACCTGGTTACCGAAGGATGAACGTGAATGGTTGATAGGAGAGCTGGAGAGTGAAAAGTCGATAAAACATGCAAAGCACCCGCTGAAAATACTTGAAGCGTTCAGGCATCGCGAGGTCTTACTCTTAACGTTGGCTTATTTCTTCATGGTCACCGCGGTCTATGGTCTAAATTTCTGGCTACCCTCGATCCTTAAGAAACTATCAGATTTCCCAACCTTCATCGTCTCACTCATCGTCGCTTTGCCCTATTGTGTGGGTCTAGTCTCGATCCTCGTGATGGGATGGCATTCTGATAAAACCGGTGAACGCCGGTGGCATACAGCCCTGTCAATGATGACCACGAGTCTGGGATTATTACTAAGCGTGGTTGCTGGTGACATCACGCCCCTCGCAATAGCAATGTTCTGTTTGGCAGCGGCCGGAACGGCTGGTTATCTTCCCGGCTTCTGGGCGCTCCCCACCAGTTTTCTAACTGGTACGGCGGCGGCAGCGTCGATCGGATTGATCAATTCATTCGGAAATCTTGGTGGCTTTGTTGGACCATACGTCGTTGGTTACCTAAGCAAGAGGACTGATTCTTACATCGGCGGCATACTCTATCTGTCGTTGTCGGCACTCATCGCATCGTTTCTAATACTCGCATTGCGTGCGACTCGTAAGGAGCGGAAGCCAGCAGCGGAATTGAAAGAGGTTCTAGCGGATTAAGGAAATACATAAATGAAGCGTCGTAGTGCAGCCTGGTTTGGTCCAAAAGATAAAGGTGGTTTCATTCATCGCAGCTGGATGAAGAACCAGGGTTTACCTGATCATCTATTCGATGGTCGCCCGGTCATCGGTATCTGTAACACTTGGTCAGAATTGACGCCGTGTAATGCTCACTTTCGGGTAATTGCGGAGTACGTCAAGCGAGGTGTCTACGAAGCCGGCGGGTTTCCGCTGGAGTTTCCTGTCATGTCGCTCGGCGAGACTCTCATGCGCCCTACCGCAATGCTCTTCCGCAATCTCGTGAGCATGGATGTCGAAGAGTCCATTCGCGCGAATCCCCTCGATGGAGTTGTGCTGCTGGCGGGCTGCGATAAGACCACGCCGGCCCTACTGATGGGAGCAGCGAGTTGTGACCTCCCGGCACTGATGGTCTCAGGTGGTCCAATGCTCAACGGAAAATTTCGCGGTAAAGACATCGGTTCAGGCACGGACGTCTGGCGCTTCAGCGAAGAAGTTCGAAGCGGAGAGATGACCGAGTGTGAATTCCTTGAAGCCGAAGGCTGCATGAACCGTTCCGACGGTCACTGCATGACGATGGGAACGGCTTCGACAATGGCCAGCGTCGTTGAAGCCCTGGGCATTGGCTTGCCAACTAATGCGGCCATTCCCGCGGTAGATTCCCGACGTTACACATTGGCGCACATGGCAGGCCGTCGCATCGTTGAGATGGTCCATGAAGACCTGCGCATGTCGAAAATCCTGACCCGCAAGGCTTTCGAAAACGCAATTCGAGTAGTAGGAGCGATTGGTGGCTCTACTAACGCGGTCATCCACCTGATCGCAATTGCCGGCCGGATTGGCGTTGAACTCTCACTTGATGATTGGGACAAATTGGGACGGGGCGTTCCCTGCCTTGTCAATCTCATGCCCTCAGGAAAATACCTGATGGAGGATTTTTATTACGCCGGTGGTTTGCCGGCCGTCATCCGCGATCTCGGAGACCGAATTCACGGGGACGCCTTAACGGTAAACGGAAAAACCATCGGCGAAAATTCGTCTGCCGCACTCTGCCACAACCGCGATGTTATCCGTCCTCCTGATCAGCCGCTCGTAAAAGAGGGTGGCATTGCTGTTCTTCGAGGGAATCTCTGTCCAAACGGAGCGGTCATAAAACCTTCTGCTGCAACTCCCGCATTGATGCAACATCGCGGACGAGCCGTCGTGTTCGAAACAATCGAAGATCTCAATACAAGAATTGATGATCCGAATTTGGACATCGATGAAACATGTGTGATGGTTTTGAAGAACTGTGGTCCACGTGGTTATCCAGGAATGGCCGAAGTCGGTAACATGCCTTTGCCGCCGAAGATTCTAAAGAAAGGTGTAACCGATATGGTTCGCATTTCAGACGCACGCATGAGTGGAACTGCGTACGGGACGGCGGTGTTACATGTCGCACCGGAAGCGGCTGCAGGAGGCGTCCTTGCCGTGGTCCAAAGCGGCGATCAAATCGAGTTGGATGTAGAAAATCGACGGCTTCACCTGGATGTCAGTGACGAAGAGATTGAAAAACGAAAAGCATCATGGAAACCGCCGTCACTTCCACCCGAGCGAGGCTATTACAAGCTCTACTATGACCATGTAACGCAAGCCGATCGAGGAGCCGACCTGGATTTTCTCGTTGGTCGAAGCGGACTCGACGTCCCGCGTGAAAGTCACTGAACCTCCTTGGAGTGCGCCGGCCGGGCGGCGCTTTTTTTCAACTCCACCAACGAACTTCAGATTCATATAAAGCGCCGCCAGGCCGGCGCACTCCAAATGTTCGCGGCCCGAAAAGGAGAAGACTCTCGATGCTCAAAGCTCTCGCTCTTTGCTTCTTGTTGCCACTGGTTGTGGTTGCACAACAAGGCGCAAGTTATGAACTCCAATCACCGAACGGTCGAATTCGAGTCCAAATAAAAACAGGCGAGCAGGTTTCCTACGACCTAACTGTAAACGGAAATCCGGTGCTTCAGAATGCGGCGCTCAGTATCGACATCGATCACCATCGGCTTGGCAAACAGTCAAGCGTCAAGACAACAAAAACCAACTCTGTGAGCCGAGATATCCTTTCGCCCATCCCACAAAAGTCTGTAAAGATCTGGGAAAATTACAAAGAACTCAGACTCGAGATGGAAGGTAACTACAGTGTTGTCTTTCGTGCGTTTGACGAAGGCGTCGCGTACCGGATTGAAACTCAACTCCCGCAGCCTGCGGTCAAGGTCTACGACGAGGAAATGACCTTGAACTTCACCGGCAATCCAAAAGTCTACTATCCAAAGGAAGAGAGCTTCTTCTCACACAACGAGCGCGAATTCGTCTACATGAATCTCAAGGACATTTCGAATACCTTGCTCGCGAGTGTGCCGGCAGTGGTTGAGATGGCGGACGGTCTAAAGGTCGTCGTGGCTGAATCTGATGTCGAGGACTATCCGGGTCTATGGTTTCGCGGAAACAGTAGCAGCACTCTTTCAGCGACATTTCCCCCGTACCCTTTGAAAGAAGAGTTAAAGGGAGACCGCGATTTAAGAGTGAGTGAAGCAGCAGACTATATCGCGGCAACGAAAGGCACTCGAACCTTTCCCTGGCGAATTCTTGGTATCGCTGAAAAGGATGGAGACATCCTTTCAAATCAGATGGTCTATCTGCTCGCGAAGCCTTCTCAAGTGACTGACACGTCCTGGATAAAGCCAGGTAAGGTTGCGTGGGATTGGTACAACGCCAACAACATTTACGGCGTAGATTTTAAGGCCGGTGTCAACACGCAAACCTACAAGTACTACATCGACTTTGCCTCCAAATACGGTATTCAGTACATCATCCTGGATGAGGGTTGGTACAAACTCGGAAACGTGCTCGACGTTGTACCGGAGATGAATATCGAAGAACTCGTCGCTTACGGCAAACAGAAAAATGTTGGCATTGTGCTCTGGCTGGTCTGGAAAACATTCGACAATCAGTTCGACGCTGCGATGGCCCAGTACGAAAAGTGGGGTATTAAAGGTCTTAAGATCGACTTCATGCAACGCGACGATCAGGTGGTGATGAGCTTCTACGAGAAAGTTTGTCGTGAGGCGGCAAAGCGCAAGATGTTAGTCGATTTTCATGGCGCTGTTAGACCAGCGCTCTTGACTCGCACCTGGCCCAACCTCGTTAACACTGAAGGAGTCCGCGGTCTCGAGCAGAACAAATGGAGTAAGTTCTCAAATCCCGAACACAACGTGACCATTCCCTTCACCCGAATGTTCCTGGGCCCGATGGATTACACGCCGGGAGCAATGATTAATAGCGGCGCCGAGAGAAACTTCGCGGCGATCTTTGAACGACCAATGAGCATGGGAACGCGTTGTCAGCAGTTGGCAATGTATGTGGTCTATGAAGCGCCTTTGCAAATGTTGGCAGACAGTCCGTCTCATTACTTATTGGAACCTGATCTAATGCACGCTTTTCTTGCGCCGGTTCCCACAGTTTGGGACGAGAGTCATGTGCTGGCGGCAAAAATGGGCGACTACGTTGCAGTTGCCCGGCGTCATAGCACTGATTGGTGGGTTGGAGCTATGAACGACTGGACACCGCGCGAAATCGAGATCGATTTTTCGTTTCTTCCGGCGGGTAACTATCAGTTGCTGTCTTATCAAGATGGCGAAAACGCAGCCCGATCGGGTAACGACTACAAACGAACCTCCACAATCGTCAACAAATCCATCAAACTAAAAATCAAACTCGCCGGTGGCGGCGGATGGGCCGCCCGCATTTATAAGATGGTCTAACCCTTCTGTGCGATCTCAGTGCCCTTGTGACCCCGTGGTCAAATCTTTGGCCGCTTTTCTAACCACCGAGTCACGGAGAACACAGAGGTGGCCTAGCGCGGCTTAGGCCGCAACCAAACGATCAAGTTGCGAGACCAGAGCGGTCAGTACCGATTCGCGGTAGCGTCGGGTGAGTCTCAAAATGCTGACAACTGCCTGATCCTCGAGACTCATCCGACGCTACCGCGCTTCGGTACTGACCGGTCTCGCATTGCCGATCTGCCTACTGCCCTCTGTAATGTCCTCGGATAAAAACATCGTCAGGAAAACAAGAAGTTGTTGGTTTGTTTCACAGAGCGTTAGGTCAGCTGATCAATCTTCGCGGCGAGTATGAAGTCGCTCTCAGTTAGACCATCGATCTTGTGCGTCCAGATAGTTATCTCTGCTTTTCCCCAACCGAAACAAATATCCGGGTGATGACCCTGCTCTTCGGCGAGTTCTGAAACAGCATTCACAAAGATCTGTGCTTCACGAAAGTCGGAAAATTTATAGGCTTTCCTGAGATGGTGATCTCTGACCACCTCCCATTGATCCAACTGAGAAACCAATTTATTGATTGCCTCGGTTTCCAAAGGTGGGACTCCACCGCGACACGGCACACATTGCCGGCTAGCCAATTCGCTCATATGTTTTCACTCCCAAAAACCTTACGAGGCAACTCCTTCAAGCGCCTTCTTTATAATTGCAATCTGACCCGCATGATAGAGATCGTGCTGAACACCACCATGAAGCGTCACGTAGGTGGACGAATAAGGAATTGTTGGATCATCGATAATTGGCTTGTCCAGTCTCGATTCGTCCAGGGACCCAATTGCTTCAATTAAATCAGCGTGCGTCTCGATCATTTTCTGCTTGGCCTTTTCCCAGGCTGCCTCGCTATGATCAGAGACTATGGCCCAATCCTCTTCGGTTGACAATTGAGCTCGATCACCTTTCAAGCGTCGTTTGCAAGCCCGCTCCCATGCTTCGATGTGAAGGACCAGCTCCCAGATTGAGTGTGCTCCGGCGACTGGATGCGCCGCTGCCTGTTCAGCGGTGACGCCTTCAACTAACGACAAGACTGATGGTCCATGCCAGGCTTCGCCCTCAAACGCTCGGCGGAATTGGTCGCTAATTCTTTCTCGTTCCGTCCATTCCCTTGTCTCTTTTGCTGTTGCCATCTTCAAACCCTCCAACTCGGTTAGTAAAGCTTCCCTATCCTCGTAGATTCGACTAAGAGATCCCGTGATCGCCGTGTTTTCGAGTTGTGCAGGATCAAAACCTCGAGCGCGAAACTCTCGGTCAAACTCGGCCGATTTTTCGCGCAGTCTCAACTCCAGCTCGCGAACTCTCTGTTCATAGTCATCTTTCATATGCCTTTGAACTCGTGGTGTTGTTTCGTGTGATGCGTGTCGTCGCTTTTCTCGGCGCGTAACAGGCGATCCACGCGTATCACACGAAATAACTCGAACAAGAAACTCCAGTCATCCGATTATTGACACAACACGATTCTAACCATTTAGCGTCACGATGTGCAGCATTGGGACCATGGCAATTATTAATTGTTAAATATCAAGTAATAATTGAACATTAATTGCGCCCAATACTTGCGAACTCTATGCCGTAACAGTAGTCTTACCCGCATAAGCCTTTACACTTTCACCAGCACTTAAATCAGAACTTGTCGTTGTCTAGTACTGATTGCGTTTGTTTCAAGAGGAGGTTCCGTGGCGGTTATTCGTCCTTTCCGCGCTTTGCGACCGCCGGTCGAGCGCGCTAAAACTGTTGCCAGTGTTCCCTATGACGTCGTAAATACAGAAGAAGCAAAGGCTCTGGCTGATGGCAACGAACTTAGCTTTCTTCATGTGTCACGGCCCGAGATCGATTTGCCGTCCGGCACCGATTTATACTCTGATCAGGTTTATCTGAAGGCCGTAGAGAATTTTCAAAAGCTTATCAACGACTGTCCCATGCAACAGGAGGCTGAACCCAGCCTCTACCTATATCGACTGGTTATGGGGGAGCATCAGCAGGTCGGAATCGTTGGTTGCTGCGCGATCGATGAATACGACGACAACACGATCCGAAAACACGAGCGAACCAGGCGAGATAAAGAAGATGACCGCACGCGCCACATGGTGATGCTTCACGCTCAAACTGGTCCGGTTTTTCTTACCTATAAAAGTCGGGCCGATATTGATTCACAGGTAGCTGAGATTCTTGCCACGCAACCATTGTTTAACTTCACTGCCGACGACGGAGTGCGACACACGATCTGGCGCATCGACGATACCGGCAAGCTAGTAAACAGCTTTGCGGCCGTACCTTTGCTTTACATCGCCGACGGCCATCATCGCGCTGCCAGCGCAAGTCGCGCTCGGGCCGAACTTAAGCAACAGAGTTTCGGACATACCGGCAAAGAAGACTACAACTACTTTCTAACAGTGCTATTCCCTGATTCGCAGTTGCAGATACTTGCTTACAACCGAGTTGTCCGAGATCTAAATGGCCTTTCGAAAGAGGGTTTCCTCGGTGAAATCGGAAAACAATTCAACATCTCTGAAAACGCGCCTGCGGCTCCGTCTGACCGCAATAACTGGTCCATGTATCTTGATGGCAAGTGGTATGGACTGACTTTGCGACCAGATACAACACTGCCGGCTGGTACGGTTGCGCAACTGGATGTGAGCGTCTTGCAAGACCGTCTGCTTGATCCAATCCTGGGTATAAAAGATATTCGCACCGACAAACGAATAGACTTTGTCGGCGGCCTGCGAGGGACCAAAGAGTTGGAGCGGTTGGTTAACGAAGGTAAGGCGACTGTGGCATTTTCACTGTTTCCCACCAAGGTGGAGGAACTTCTGATGGTTTCAGATGCCGGTGAGATAATGCCTCCCAAATCGACCTGGTTCGAACCGAAACTGAGAGACGGTCTGCTCATCCATTTAATCTGAGAAGTCATATGCGTGTTCTTATTGCCGACAAATTTGAGCAATCCGGTCGAGATGGGTTGAAAGCTCTTGGCTGTGATGTAACGTACGAACCTGACCTGAAAGACGATCTCTTTGTCCAGGCAATCAGCAACAATAAACCGGACGTTCTGGTCGTACGTGGGACGCGCGTTACGGAACCAATGCTCGAGGCTGGTCCAATTAAACTGGTCGTGCGCGCCGGCGCAGGATATAACACCATTGACGTGGCTGCGGCTTCTCGACGAGGCATCTACGTTTCAAATTGCCCGGGAAAAAACGCAATCGCAGTGGCCGAACTCGCATTCGCTTTGATACTCGCAGTTGACCGCCGTGTTCCGGATAACGTCATCACCCTGAGACGTGGCGAGTGGGACAAGAAAGGCTTTTCCAAAGCTCGGGGACTCTACGGAAGAACTCTTGGACTGATTGGATTGGGACAAATTGGACTGGAAATGATACCGCGCGCTCACGCGCTGGGAATGCCTGTGCTCGCATGGAGCCGAAGCCTTGACCAGGATCGAGCAACATCGTTGGGAATCGAATTCAAGGAATCGCCGATCGAAGTCGCAAAAGTCTGTGACATACTCAGTGTCCACGTCGCACTGAATTCCGAAACACGCAGCCTTATAAACAAGGAGATCTTCGACGCTCTTAAGCCGGGTAGCTATTTCATCAACACTGCGCGCGGCGAAGTCGTCGATCAGCAGGCCCTGGTTGAGGCAATGAGAACTCGGGATATCCGTGCCGGCGTTGACGTTTATGCGGCAGAACCAACTTCAAGCACGGGGGAGTTTTCCGATCCGATTGCGCATGAAGAGAATCTTTACGGCACCCACCACATCGGCGCCTCAACCGATCAGGCCCAGGAAGCGATTGCGGCTGAAACGGTGCGAATAGTCCGAGAATTCAAGGAAACTGGACAGGTACCTAACGTCGTTAATCTTGCGCGCCAAACCCCGGCGACACACCGGCTCGTGGTCCGTCATGCTGATAGACCAGGCGTCCTCGCGGGCGTGCTTGAAGCTCTCAAGGCCGAACATATAAATGTTCAGGAAATGGAGAATATTGTATTTGACGGAGCGGCGGCGGCGGTCGCCCGCATTAACCTCGACAAAGCTCCCTCTGAGGCAGTCCTTAACAAGATGAAGGCCAACAGTGCGGACATCATAGAGTTAAATCTTATTCAACTGACTCGCAAATGAATACGACTCTGATCACAGGAGCATCATCCGGAATCGGCGCCGCGTTTGCGAGAAAATTAGCAATGCGAGGTCGCAATGTCCTCCTGGTTGCCCGCTCAGAAGATAAGCTCATAACCCTTTGCAACGAGTTGGGTCGGATGAGCGACATCCGGGCGCAATACGTTGTTCTGAATCTCGGGATTGCCGAAGCTGCGGCGCAACTGTTTGAAGAGACCCAGAAGCGCGGGATGGAGATCGATACCCTAATTAACAACGCAGGATTCGGCTCGATGGGATACTTCGATCAACTTGATCTGGTGAGCGAGCTTCAGATGCTCGATCTGAATATTCGGACCGTCGTCGAGTTAACACACCGTTTCCTGATACCAATGCGCAAACGAAAGCAAGGGACGATCGTCAATGTTGCTTCGACCGCCGGCTTTCAACCAGTTCCCTTCATGGCAACATACGCGGCCACCAAGGCCTTTGTACTGTCATTTTCGGAAGCGCTTTGGGAGGAGAATCGCAAGCACGGCGTCCACGTGATGGCGCTCTGTCCAGGCGTAACGGAGACGAATTTCTTTGAAGCATCAAAAATGGACCGGCCGCCGATGAGAGGTGCTCAAACACCTGAAGAGGTTGTAGACGCCGCACTACGCGGCATGGGTCGAAAAAAGAGTTTTGTAATTTCAGGTTGGGCCAACCTGTTTATGGTTGAGACCGAACGCATTGTGCCGCGATCTTTGGTTACCCGCGTGGCGGGAAAGGCCCTGCGCCCAAGATTTGAAGATTAGTTTGCAACTACGGATACTAGAAATGCATTACAGTACCGCGAGCGAAGCGACCGGATGCCACACTCAATGTCCGTGACACCTATGATTGCTTTCTTGAGTGTGGCATCCGGTCGCTTCGCTCGCGGTACTGTAATGACGCATTCGGTCGCTCGCAGTACTGCAGTAACACAGTGGAGAAGGAATCATGACTGAAAGAATTTTTAATTTTAGTGCGGGGCCGGCAGTCTTACCTGTTCCGGTTCTGGAACAAGCTCAGCGCGATATGTTGAGCCTGCCGGGTGTAGGCATGTCAGTAATGGAAATTAGTCACCGCTCTAAAACCTTCGACGAGATTATCAATAGCGCGGAATCCGGTTTGCGCGAGTTAATGGGTATTCCAAACAACTATCACGTGCTCTTTCTCCAGGGTGGAGCGAGTCTCCAGTTTTCAATGGTGCCGATGAATTTACTTCCGGCTGACGGTGTCGCGGATTACATCCTTACCGGAAGCTGGGGCAAGAAGGCGGTCAAAGAGGCAAAGAAAGTCGGAGCGGTGAATATAGCAGCCACGATGGCTGACGGGGGTTTCAATCGGATTCCCGCCCAGGAAGAATTGAACCTCAGCCCGCAAGCTTCTTACGTTCACATCACCACAAACGAAACAATCGAAGGTGTTGAGTGGAAGGGTGAACCGTCAGTCGGTGATGTACCGCTAATAGCCGATGCGTCGTCCGACATTCTTTCGCACGCCATTCCCGTCGAAAAGTACGCCTTGATCTACGCCGGCGCTCAAAAGAACATGGGTCCAAGCGGTGTGACTCTCGTGATCTTGCGTGATGATCTTTTACAAAAGGTGCCGGAAGGCCTTCACACAATGCTCGACTATAAGATTCATGTCGAAAACAAGTCGCTTTACAACACACCAAACACGTGGGGTATCTACATCATCCGTCTTGTGTGCGACTGGCTCAGGGAAAAGGGCGGACTTGGAGCGATGGAACGTGAGAATGAGCAGAAGGCGCAGTTGCTTTACAACGCGATTGACTCGACGGATTTCTATCGTGGCCACGCCGAGCCCGACTGCCGTTCGATAATGAATGTAACGTTCCGGTTGCCCTCAGAAGATCTCGAGAAGAAGTTCACTGCCGAAGCGACCGCGAAGGGTCTCGATGGTTTAAAGGGACATCGATCGGTTGGTGGTATACGTGCGTCGATTTATAACGCGTTTCCACTGGCCGGCGTTGAAGCACTGGTATCGTTCATGAAGGACTTCGAACGAGCAAACGGATAGGGATTGGATCAATTGATAATTGGGAGTTTGGTCTCTTTTATGGGAATTCATCCCCACTCCACTGAACTCCAAACGCGCACCTGGAAAGTAGATGCCGACGGCGTCAGTAAACGACTAGACGCGTTCCTGGCCTCGCATATAGATGGTTGGAGCCGAGCCCGCTTACAGCGTCTCATCGAAAACGAAGATGTCCTGGTAAATAGCAAACCCGCCAAGGCTTCTTACAAATTGCGATTAAATGATGAGATCGAGGTCGATCTCGTTTTAGAACCAGCCGACAACTTCGTCCCGGAAAATATTCCACTCGACATAGTTTTCGAAGACGACACTCTGATTGTTATCAATAAACCGGCTGGACTCGTAGTCCATCCAGCTGCAGGAATACATTCAGGCACACTTGCAAACGCGCTCGCTTACCACTTTCAAAATCTCCCAACTCAGAGTCACGAGCTTAGACCTGGAATCGTTCATCGCTTAGACCGTGACACGTCCGGACTCATGGTGGTCGCAAAAACCAACGAAGCGCTCGAGCATCTCTCAGACCAATTTCGCGATCGCACCGTCTTCAAATCTTACCTTGCGCTCGTGCACGGAAACATCAGCGAGAACTCCGGACGCGTGGACCAACCGATCGCAAGAGATCCCAAAAACCGGACCCGGATGGCGGTTGTACGCAGTGGGAGATCGGCTCTTTCACTTTACCGAGTGCGGCAAAGATACGAGAGATTCACACTACTTGATGTCGAATTGAAAACCGGAAGGACTCATCAGATTCGAGTTCATCTCACCTGGCTTAAGCACCCGGTGATTGGGGATGAAACGTACGGGGGTGGACGGGACAACATGGTTCAAGACCCAACCATTCGGGCAAGAGTTAAAAACCTGGGTCGGCATTTCCTGCACGCCGAAAAGTTGGGCTTTGATCATCCCGTGACAGGTGCCCGAATGAACTTCAGTGCTCAACTACCACCCGAATTGCAAAACTTCCTGGACTTTCTGGAAGGTAAAGAGGCGCACTGATTCAGGGTATCGGTTCGAACCGTGCGACCAGCTTCTTGAAACGTTCATCTGATCGTAAACCATCAAACATCGGTTCAATTCGAATTAGCACTAAACCCGGATGCCGTGTCTCATAAGCCGCGTTCAGGTATTCGATAGCCCGATCGTTGTCCTTCAATCCGGCATAGACAGTCGCAAGATAAATTGATGAAACATACCGCCGCCGGGCGAGGCTTCGAAGTTGTTCAAGGATAGCAAGGGCTTCGGCACGTTTACCCGACATCGCATACGCAAAGCCCAAAGAAGCCGAAGCCTCAGTCTCGTCCGCAATCACCTGATCTGGAATTGGACCACTAGCTGGAGCCTTGATCAAAGCTCGCAAGCCTGAGACCGCTTCGTTGTACATTCCCTTCTGAACATGAGCCAACGCAAGATAATGCCGGGCCACCCAGAAATCCGGATCGCTCTGCAATGTGAGTTTGTATTTACTGATCGCATCGTCGTAGTTGTGCTCGTAATAAGAATAAAGACCGGCATTCGAGCTTATGATCGGTGAGAGTGGGTCGAGGTTGTAGGCTTTTTCAATCTCTTCCTTCGCGCGATTAAACTTTCCCATCTGCATTAAGTAAGAGGCATACCATTGATGCGCGGTGGGATATTTTGAGTTAAGTTTCAGTGCCTGTTGGAAATCACTCTCAGCGCCGACCCAATCCCAGTCGTATGACAGTCTGACGAAGGCGCGCGAAGTATAAGCTTCAGCGAGTGATGAATCTGCATCAACAGCTTTTTGGGCGGCTGCTTTCGCTTTTGGCATTTCATCAATCGGTTTTGCCGCTCCTATATCACAAAGCAGTGCATATGAGTCAGCAAGTCCAGAGAAAGCCAGGGCGTAGGTGGGATCTCGTTCCTCCGCCTTCTTAAAGAATTCGATTCCACTGCGGAATCCTTCCTCGTTACGCTTGTTCCAAAAATAGCGGCCCTTGAGATACAGCTGATAAGCTTCCGCATCGTTCGTATAGCGTTTCGCTAGTTTTTCTTCCTCCTCGCCGGTCAATCGTAGACGCAAACTCTGCGAGATCTTCTTCGACACTTCGTCTTGTATTGAAAGAATATTCGCCAGGTTGCTACTGTATTGTTCGCCCCATAGTTGCGAACCATCTGATACCTTGATCAACTCTGTACGAATTACGACCTGGTCTGCTAATTTAACAACGCGACCCGTCAGCACTGCCCCGACCTGCAAGTTATTGCCTGCCTCCTGCGGATCCATTCCTCTGTTTTTGAACCGGAAGGAAGCGTTACGGGACATCACTTTAAGATCAGGCAGCTGAGACAGGCTGTTTATAATGCTCTCAGTAATTCCGTCAGATAAGTACTCCGTGTTCGGATCATTGCTGTCGTTTACAAAAGGTAGTACGGCAACAGAGTTGATTGTTGGTTGTCGCGACCAAAGCCAATAGATCATCGCCGCCATCACAGCCAGCAAGATCACACCAGCGAACAAGTAGACGGATTTACCTTTAGTTCGAATCTCGCGTGACTCGGGCAATGGATCCGGCTGATCGATAACAGTGTGGACCTGTTCACGCGTTAGCGTGGTCATGGCGGATTCCGCGTGAGTTTCAACGGTACGCGAATGTCGAAATTCTGATGGATTATCTATTCGACTCGTTCGAGCGGAATAGAGTTCGTCTCGCAACTGTTCCAGGTCGAGCTTAAGGTCAGTTATTGTTTGATACCGTTTTAGCCTGTCCTTCGCGAGGGCCTTCGACACGATGCGCTCAAGTTGTCGCGGCGTTTCCGGATCGTAATTAAGCAAAGATATTGGTTCATGGTCCAGGATCGAGACTCTGGTGTGACTGTCTGTTCGTCCCTTGAAAGGCGGCTCGCCCGCGATCATCTCGTACAGGACGACTCCGAGACTAAAAATGTCCGTTCTCTCGTCGATCTCTTCGCCTTGAGCTTGCTCGGGTGACATGTAGCCACTGGTTCCAACAATCGAGCCCGGGTTCGTTTGGGTTATCGGAATCGTGACCGCTTCTGGATCAGACGAAGGAGATTCTGATTCCATTAGCTTGGCAAGACCAAAATCAAGTACTTTGACGAACCGGTCCCGAACGAACCGATCCTCTCGCAACATAACGTTCTCGGGTTTGATATCGCGATGTACAATCCCTTCCGCGTGGGCCGCTTCGAGCGCCATGCTTATTTGGATTGCAATGCCAAGACTCTCATCGAGCGATGGGCGCTCACGCCAGAGACTTTGTCGCAGCGTCTCGCCTTCGATGTATTCAGTTGCAATGTAATAACCTTCGTCAGATTCACCAATCTCGAACACGGTGAGAATGTTTGGGTGGTTTAAGGCAAGAATTACACGCGCTTCTTTTCTGAACCGGCGCAACCGATTTTCAGCAGTCGAATGCTCTTCCGCGAGTACTTTGAGTGCAACACGCCGGCCGTGCTGCTTGGTGTCTTCAGCAAGAAACACCTCGCCCATGCCGCCTTTGCCGATTCTGGACAAAATTCGATAATGGGCGACGAATTCCGGAAACGAGTCGGGAGCACCTGCGCTGTTACTATTAGATGTGTCGGGCATGTGGGCGCAACACTAATTGTGACGTCTGACTTCTGGGCCGGTATCCGGCGCATTGTAGCATTCAGCCTGAAATTTGAACTATAAACAGCGCCTCTAAGCCATTTTGACTTCGATCACGAAGGTCAGACAGCGTTTAAAGGGCAACAACTTCAGATCAGCACGCATCGAAACCGCGGTGCTCAAGCAGACTCCAGGCATCACCTGAACTATAATCCGACTCGTATGACATCAGGATTAGCACGGTTTTCACTCAAATTCTTGTCAGTACTCTGCATCATGAGTGCTGTAACTCTGGTCGTGTTTGGACAAAAGACAAAGCCATCACCCAGTCCTACCCCTGTCCCTGAAGAACAGCAAGGCTCGGTAGTAATTCCGATCCGGCGCGTTCGTTTGCCAATCACTGTAACCGACAAGAAGGGACAATTTGTCCCTGGTCTAACTAAAGAAGACTTCATGGTGCTCGAGGATAAGGTACCGCAACAGATTGAGACATTCTCAGACGATCTCTCTTTGACGTTGCCACTTTATATCGCAGTGCTTATGGACACCTCGCCTTCGACTGCAGGTAAGTTGAAATTCCAACAAGAGTCGGCAATGAACTTCATTCAAACGGTCGTCAAGCCTCGTAAGGATCGAGTGCTTTTCGCAACGTTCGACGATCAGATTAACCTGCTCCAGGATTTCACCGACAAACTCGATCTTCTCGACAAGGCCGTTTACAGCGTGAAGAAAATGGGTACACAAACTGCTTTGTACGACGCTATCTGGCAGTTCTGTGATGAGAAAATGCGCACAGTTCCCGGTCGTCGAGTACTACTCGTGGTGAGTGATGGCGAAGACACTTACAGCCGGGCAAATATTCGAGATGCGATCGATATCGCCCAGCGAACGGAAACGACGATTTTTGCAATCTCAACCAAGGCGGGATTTTTGGCGACGGTACCAGGCGTAGAAGCCGGGCAGGTTGCCGATAAGAAGGATCGCGATCTACTAAGTCTCGCAGAAGAAACCGGTGGGGCAGCCTTTTTTACCGGCGACATGTTATCGCTCGAGCGCTCATTTACGAGGATCTCAAAGGAACTCCGCGCGCAGTATCTCGTCACTTACAACCCGACGAATAAGAGTTACGACGGAACGTTCCGAAAGATCGATGTAAAGCTGACTCAGGGCAAGGGCGATCTAAGAGTTAGAACCAAGCGCGGGTACAAGGCGATCGCTGACAGCGTTAGACCATAGGAGCACCAAAAGAAGTTATGGCTTTGAAGTTTTCCAGATTTCAGCTTTTGATTACTCTCCTGATACTGGTCATCGCGATCTCTACATTTGACTGGAGCCATACGTCTGCGCAGACACAGTCAAAGCCAGGCAACCCTAATCCTTCCGCCTCGCCCACTCCTCGTCGCGAGGAATTGCCGCAGGACTCTGACGAAGTCGTCAAAGTCGAAACCAATCTGACGAACATCTTCTTTACCGCCGCTGACAAGAACAGGCGCTTCATTAGCAATTTGAAAGCTGAAGACATCCGCGTACTCGAGGATGGACAACAACAAGAAGTCTTCACTTTTCAGACTAATATCGATCTGCCGTTGTCCCTCGCCATCTTGATCGACACCAGCTTCTCTGAAGAGCGAACGTTGCCCGATGAGAAAATTGCGGCCCGTGCGTTTCTGGAAGATGTTTTACGCCCGGGGAAAGATGAAGCGGCAGTCGTTTCATTCACCGGAGAAACGACACTCGAACAGGGATTCACCGGCAACCTCGAACGCTTGAGGCGCGCGATCGAGCATGTCGAATTTATACCGCCGTCCGGTTACATCGGTGGCGGAGTCGTGGTGAATGGCACACCACCAATCTCGGGAACTAATCAAAGCCTGGCGGGCTCAACTGCCATTTGGGATGCAGTGTGGGCCACCTCAGAAGAATTGATTGGCGCATCAGCGGAACATACGCGACGGGCCATTATCCTCTTAACCGACGGAGACGACACCAGCAGCCGCATGAAAATGCACGAGGCGGTCGAGCGAGCGCAAAAAGCCGATGCACTAATTTACGCCATCGGTATCGGCGATCGTTATACGTACAACGTTGACGAAGGATCGCTTCGAAAGATTGCTGAACAGACGGGTGGACGAGCTTACTTTCCACGGCACGAACGCGATTTAAGAGATGCGTTTGCACAGATTCAGAAGGATCTTCGGGAGCAATATCTCGTGGCCTACTCGCCGTCTAACAAGCAACGAGACGGTTCCTATCGCCGGATTGAAATACAACTGGTGAATCCCGACCTCAAGCAGCAAAACATCAAACTCAACTATCGCTCCGGCTATTTTGCGAAGACAGTCGGCGGCGAAGCTCCTGCCCGCAAGAAAGTCCAAGAGTAGTCTCCCTGCGTCCCTCTGCGTAGTCGAGCAGGTTGAGTGGGGCAATGGAGCACCATCCGCGCGCGAGGAAATATTCCTTCCATCACTCCTTTTTGATCGGCTGCTCTCGCAAGTTATCTGAAGCACTCCTCTACACTACTCAACCTCTTCTGCCGGACCGCGCGCGTCCTCGCGGGCTAACTTTATTCACCACTCAAACGCCATCGTGAGCATGAATCTTGAAAGGGATAACTTCGATACGAACTCGGATCAGCGCCATGGTCCAGCAGAAAACGATTACAAATCGTGCAAGCAGAAAATATACAGTTACCTTGAGGTGCCTTCTTGATCAATTGCCAAAAGACGCGTTACGGTCATTCAATGGAGCCATTTAAATGCACACTAACAAACGTCTAATCCAGCTGGTTTGCGGTCTTATTATTCTTGCTCTTCCGCCAATCACGCAAAGTCAGAACAGTCAGCCACGCTCTGGGCAGCACGATTTCGACTTCGAAATTGGAACCTGGAAAACCCACCTCAAACGACGTCTCCGACCACTCACAGGTTCCAACACCTGGGTTGAATATGATGGAACATCAGTCGTAAGCAAGGTTCTGAATGGCAAAGCCAA
>DASROI010000119.1:0-31164 GCA_035646955.1 Pyrinomonadaceae bacterium | reverse complement strand
AAGATATACAGGTGGTTAATTGGTATGCAGTGCGGCAGTGCGGCGGCTTTGCACAAAAAGTAACATGCCAACAGTACAGTACCGCGAATGGATGGCACACTCCACGAACCAACCATCAGAATTTAGGCGTGATGTCGAGTGTGCCACCGCCGCGCTTCGCTCGCGCTACTGTACTGAACGCTCGACAAGATTAGAGTTTTTGTCCAAAGCCCAGTGCGGGCGGGCGTCGATCAGGTGAAGAGATATGTCCTATAGGTCCTATTAACAACCCTTTCAGATCACTTTATTTTAAATCTTCCCACTGAACTTTCGGCGATGCTTCCGAAATACAGAAAGCCATTTCTTTCCACAGCATTCGCTATTTCTGCGTAACAGTCTGGAGCCGGGTTTTGCAGGTTGTCGACAACTTTCCCCTCATTGTCGAGTCCCAGGACGAAAGAATAATGAATTGGCGCTGGTCTTAAGAACTTCGGCAATCGCATCACCATCTTTCTTACAAACGGATGCGGAAGTATGCGATCAAAAAATGCATCCCTCGGTGTAACCAACGAGAGCCAGTACCTGTCTTTTCCATTTGACGAGATTCCGTCAGGAAAGCCCGGCAAGTTATCGATGAACACTTCCGATTGTCCGGCCTTCTCGCCACGCAGCCAAAAGCGTAGTACTCGATACATCCCGGTCTCGTTCACAAGCACTGAGTTTTGATCGGGACTAACTGCAACTCCATTCGCAAAGTGGATTCCTGCCAACAGTGTGCGCGTTTGACCGGTTTTCGGATCAAACGCCATCAACCGACCGTTTGGCTGGTGCTCGATCAGATCTTCGGTGAACTGCGTCATCGGAAATTTATTCGACGCTTCGGTGAAGTAAATGATTCCATCTTTTCCGACATCAAGGTCATTCAAACATCCAAAACGAACACCATTTATTTGGTCTACAAGGGTTGTGATCCTACCTTGAGGCTCAACCTGTAAAAGACCTTTGACGGCATCGGCAACGATCAAATTTCCCGTTGCATCAACTACCAATCCAAGCGGCCGGCCTGTTGTATTGGCGAACACTCGCGGCTGTGTACCGTCCGCCTGGAGTTGAATGATCCGACCGTCATCAAATCCTGCATAGATCTTATTACTTGCGTCGAGAGCGACATCTTCCGGACCATGACCGTCTCCAAGCGGAAGTCGTTCAGTCGATGCCAGACGATTGTTCTGTTGATATTGGCCGGTCAGTGCCGGCGCAGCTGGTGGTGTCCACGCCGCCGGATTAACTGGAACTGGCGCTACCAGTAGATACACTAATGCGACTGCTACGATGAGGAGTAACGCAAGTAAGAAACGTTTTATAACGGACATTGTTGACCGGCTTTAGCGTTCGCCACGCGAGTTTTCAACTTCAGATTCCAATACGACTGACAATTGTCTAATCCCCGGTTGGTCCATTGGCTCGATCAAACGGAGGGCCTCATCCAATATCCTCCGCTGATGTTCCGGCCAGTTGGGCAGACCGGCAACCGATCCAAGCTCGCCGTTGTAGAGCGCTACACGCGGCGGCCGGACCTTCGCGACGACATCTTTCAAAACCGCCAGGGTCATTGTTGCTATTCCCGAACTTTCGATTGCTCGCGCCACCAATCCTATCGATTGATGACAGAGTTCAGACGCAGGAACCAACAAGGCAGCCTGCACTTCATATCGTTGAAGCCGCTCCACGATCTTAGGAGCAAGTTCATCAGCAACTCTTGCCGCGTCGGGTATAAAGCCTGAGAAACTCCAAAAGACCGGATTGAGCTGGCCGATGATGCCGTTACTCTCGAACTCCAGGAGACGTTCGACCGGTAGTTCCGAGTTTGCGTCTTGTTGCACGGCGGTCGGATCATATCCACGCGCCGCGAACTTCAGATCCGCGCCTTCAACTTCGATCGGAATCTCTCTAAAAGAAAGATCTCCCGACGCCGCCTGGACATCAAATCCCGGAGCGCCATCGATATAAGCGCCGGCAGAGGAAATTAGCGCCAGGTTGAGCATTGGTAACGCGCGTCTTGCAGGTGTAAATGGAGCGCGCTGGTTGTTTACGAAAGGATAGTCAGATCCCAGGTCGTCCTGTCCTGCCGGTTTCCATGAACTAAAACGCAGGCGCCAATCGTCGATATCTTCAATTATCTCCACAACTACATCCCTAACCTTTTCCAATATTCAATTTTTAAAGCTTCGCGTAATAGCCAAAAGCGCCACGAGGGCGGCAATCATAGCAAGACCGAGTGCCTGTACCGAATAGCCGTGCAGACTATCGAACAGGATCTTCGTCGGATCGTTTGCCGCCAATTGATCGATTCTGACCTGGTTTCCCGTCCGTAAGGCATGGATTCGGGCCGCAATAATCCAATGTCCCACAGCAGTCGCAACTGTCAGAATCAGTAAAGAAGTTGTCTGCAAGACAAACCATAATCCACGCGACGAACTACCGCGCAGGAGTAGGCCGGTCAGCAGGGCAATCAAACCAATCACAAACCCGCTAACGTTGACGACACCCAACGATCGATTGACGATCGCACCAGCAATTTCACCGGCATTAGGAAGTGCGAAGGATCTTAATACTCCGAATGCCGCAGGCGCCACCACTACACTGAAAAAGAGTGCGGCACCTAACCAGCAAGCCACTAGAATCAAGCGGATGGAAGTGATGATGTCCGTGCTCCCTTCAATCAAACTGATCTATAGCGGCCACCAGGCGTATTTTTGGCGGCACAAAATCTGGCACTGGCACTTCTCTTGGGTCCGGAACATTTAATAACCATGACAATGCCGAATCCAGCTGTGCCTGATAGTCAATAAGGTCAAGTGACATAAAAACCTCATGACCCAACGCTGCAAATTTCTCTTTGGACCTCAGATACATCTGACGAGCAGCTCCAGGCCGGCCGATATCCAGGTGGTGAAACGCAACGGCAGACTGGATCATTGCCTGCAAAAATAACTTCTCCTTTGGACCAACTTCGCCCATCCACCGCTCTTCCCACGCATCATGGGCTGCATGAAACTCACCAGCGTTGTACAGGTCAATGCCTGCAATATATTCAATTGGATATGCAATGATGTGTGCTTCAGTATAGTGGGGCTTATCCGAGTGCATTTCAACTCGACCCTTTGCCCTTGGAGTTCAATCGCGCTGCGATGACCTTTGCGGCGGTGGCGCCGCTTCCAGTTGCTCCGCTGATAGTTGGAGCAAGTGGATTAGCGACGTCCCCGATTGCAAAAATGAAAGATTGACTGGTCTCCTGCGTACTTTGAACTTGAATATAACCATCTTCATCCAGATCAAGCTGACCTTTAAATAACTCGGTATTGGGTTCAACTCCGATACGCACGAGCAAACCTCCAACGGCAAGTTGAAACGGCTTGAGACCTTCTTTACGCTTTATCTCCACCGCTTCAAGGTGATCGTGACCCATGATACGTGTAACCTGCGACTCAGTAAAAACAGTGATGCGATGATCGGTTTGGAGTTTTTCTACAAACTCGCGCCGGGCCCGCAAAGTCTTGCCACGGTGGACCAGGGTTACAGTCGGACACACCTCAGCTAGCGCCAAAGCATTTTCAGCAGCAGCATCTCCGCCGCCGATTACGCAAACATCACGCCCGGCGAACTTTTCCCGGTCACGCGCGCCAGATTCGATAATTCCCTTTCCGGTAAATTCTTGTTCGCCTGAAATACCAAGCGATCTTCGTCTAACTCCGGTAGCAATGATGATTGAAATTGAACTCAATTTCTCACCACTTCGCAGCGTGGTTCTTCTAGCTTTCAGATCTACAGATTCGATCTGAGTCTGGGTCCAGAGGTCGAAACCAGCTTCTTCGACTTCACGCGAGAAGAGGTGTGCCAGCTCTTCACCGTTTGCCGTTTTCAGGCCCAGGTAATTTTCGACTTTGTTGTAGACATGCCACAACTGCCCGCCAACACGAGTGTGTTGTTCAAGTACAAGGGTGTCGAGTCCGAGCTCATCACACCAGAATGCCGCGGAAAGACCGGCGGGACCGGCTCCGATGATTACGACGTCGTACATTTAATAAGCATCTGACGCGGGAATGGAAAAAGAGCTATTGATCATTCTCATTTCTCATTTCGTAATTAAAGCGGGCGGCCCATCCATAAAATGAAAAATGAGCAATGGAAAATGAGAACTAATCCGCCACCTAATCAAAACTCCGACACAACCTCTTCCGGCATAAGCCCCGAAACCACCAGTTCTCCATTCTCATCCGCAAACTTTACTGCCGAAGTAAGCTCGCGATCATCTTTCTGCCATCGACCACTTGGACTACGCTCGCGCCGGTTCAGCCCATCGACGACACTTGATAGATCTCGACGCGTGATTCGGGGCCGGACCACAGTTTCTGCCCAGGAGTAATAAGGATAGTCAATTCGATAGTACCATCCGTTATCCGAAGGCATCGACACCACAAACAGTTCACCTTTAGCGAACCTGGCAATCGCCATGAACGGTACTAAATGGGTGGCAGGATTGAACCCGTGTGCGCCGAACAAGTCCTGGGCCAGGGTTATCAGCGTCACGCCGGTTGCGCCTAGTTCTTGAACTCGAGATTTTGCTGATTCGAAACTTTGCATGGAAGTGGAAATTCGGTGCCAACCATCCCGCCATAACGATTCGAAGGCTGCCGGATTCGAGAGCAGTGGTTCGACCTGCGGGAGCACAGCCTCGTATGCACGCGCGTCGTCCGTCACTGCTTCGTTCAAAATAGAGCCGGCCAGCGGCGATACAGTATCTTCATTCGGAAAGGCCTGATCATTACCCTGGATTGCGAGGCTGACGCAAACTCCATCTTTGGAAGAGTATTCTGAAAAGTCGCCGGCTTCGGCTGCGGCAATGAGTACGTCTCGATATTTAAGAGCTCGTTCGCCGTTCAGAACGGTCCAGACAGAGAGAACGCCATCAGTATCGAAATGATTATTAGTCACAAGCTCGATACCTTGTGTGAGCGATGCCTTGCTGGGTGACGCAACCAGGTTGAGCGCAATCTCCGTTGAAGTGTCGGCCTTCAGTTCGGGAGGAGTTTCGTTGCCGACCCAATGGGAGAAATGGACGCTATTTGGCACAGTTCCATCAACTGACAGTTTTGGAACGTTTGCGATTGCCTCACTGTAAAACTCGAATCTCATTTCTGGACCTCGAATTTGGAGTGCGCCGGCCTGGCGGCGCTTTGTTATAAAGACGAGTCCCTATGTTACTAGAGAGTTGGGCAGTTTGAAGACTGCCGTAGCGATGTCCGGGATAACAAAGCGCCGGCAGGCCGGCACACTCCATGGGTTTGACTTGATTCCGCTATTTCAGATTAGGATACATCAATCAAACAAAACTTAGACACGAGGAGAGGCGATGGAAGAAATCAGCTCAACCGAGCTTAAAAAAAGACTTGATGCCGGTGATGCCATTCAGATCATTGATGTGCGAGAAGACAATGAAGTAGCGCTTGGGACAATACCCAATGCCAAACATATTCCTCTAGCACAAGTGCTGGCACGAATGAGCGAGATAGAGCCGGATCAGGAGACTGTCGTTTATTGCAAAATGGGTGGCCGGAGCGCCAGAGCAATTGACGCTCTTCAACGTTCGGGGTTCGAGGGGAAATTAATTAATTTGCGTGGTGGAATTATCGGCTGGTCCAGCGAGGTTGATCCATCCTTGCCGCGATATTGAGCGACGTCATTGGTCAGTTATCCGTGGTCCGTTGTCAGTTGGATTGGTTGTGACCACGAACAACTGACAACGAACCACTGACCACACACTAACAATATTTCGACCATCTATGGGCGCGGTTCGTCTAAGAGTGTGAAGAAGAGCTCCGGCAATGTGGCTTTGCCCGAACGCATAAGAGGTCAAGACTATCTCTCCTCTGCCATTGCTCGTTCCAATCAAATTCAAAGAGGAGACTAGAATGACTTCAAAACTAATCGGCTGCTCGTTATTCCTAATGAGCCTTCTACCAGCCGCTTCCATCGCACAAGAGCGAATAATTACAAGACCGGAAAGACGTGAACTTCGGCTCGATCGCCGCGAAATTCGCACCGACACCAGAGAGCTACGAGTTGACCGGCGCGACTTGCGAAGCGATGTATACGATCGACGCGGCGATGTTCGTGAGTTAAGACAGGATCGGCGAAACGATGCGTCACGAGCTGAGCTACATGCCGATAGAATTGCAATCCGAGCGGATAAACGCGAGGTGTTTCAAAGCAGGCGTGAACTGAACCTGGACCAGCGAGATCGTCGTCGCGATGTAAGAGATCTGCGGCGAGATTTTCGACGCGCGAGGCGTTACTGAAACTTTGGACTTTGGACTTTGGGCTTTGGACTCTGTGCTTCGAAGTATGCAGATTGAATAATCATCTAAATTCCGACCTCGGGAATCCGCAAGCACGATATCAAAAATCCAAAGACCTAAGTCCGAAGCCCTATCCCATCAATATCTTCCCAAGATCGATAAAGCGGCTCAGCCTGGTAATCTCCATGCCTTCCTGACACTCGAGCCGGCAGGAAAGCGCTGGACGATCACTCTCCTCATCCTGGCCTTCCATTCGATACCAGACCTGGCAATTGGTGCACTCACCATTCCAACAAAAGTCCCCGTACGAGATCGTCTTGATCGACAGGTACTGAAAACAACGCAACAACCGATTCTTTTCCGGAACATCTACCGTGCGTCCAAGGATCGTAATCTGGACCAACTTCTCGAACGGATCCAACAGATCCGTCCCCATCTCCGGTGCTTCGTTGTCGACGCGTTCCTCAGCCATAAATAGCCGCAGTATAATCTCTCCGTCCTGAAATTCGCACTTCCAAATGGGCCTGTTAGACTTTGACAGACCTGAATCTGTGTCCTACCTTTAATGTATTTCCTGCAGTTTACGGGGGTGCATGATTTGGCCTTAGTTATTTATGTTAAGCCAGGCTGTCCTTACTGCCAGCAGGCGCGAGACTTTTACAATTCCAAGGGCATTAAGTTTATTGAGTACGACGCCCAGAATGATCGCGCCCGGCGTGCAGAGATGTTCGCGTTTTCGGATGGCGATCCCACTGTTCCTTGTATTGTTGAAGACGGTAAGTACATAGGTTCAGGATGGGGCACGCCCCCACGCGGTTGAACGGTTCACGATTGACCGGCCGTGCGCCGGTTTTACAAAAACAACTTCTAGTCTCCCGACTCCCATAGTCTGTCGTTGCCATCAAAAGCGGAGTTCAACAACCAACATAGTCAGCCTGATTAAGAGGTGAAACATGAAGACCCCAAAACAACGTCTGTTGATGCTCGCGTTTTTCATGGCCTGTTCACTGACAACTTTTAGCTCTGTCAACGCCCAAGCAAACGGCGCTGCCGGCGCTCCCCAACCACCCATGGCAGAAAAGAAAACAAAAACAACCGACATTCACGGCTACACCATGGTAGACGACTACTTCTGGCTCCGTGAAAAAACAAATCCGGCCGTGATGGCTTATCTACAATCGGAAGACAGTTATACCGAGTCAGTAATGAAGCCAACCGCCGCCCTTCAACAGCGGCTATACGACGAGATGCTCAGTCACATTAAACAAACTGACACCACCGTTCCGTATCGTTGGGGGAATTACTTTTATTACAGCCGCACGACTGAGGGGAAACAGTACCCGGTCTACTGCCGAAAAAAGGGCAACGTGGACGCTCCTGAGGAGGTGGTGCTGGACCAAAACGAACTGGCGAAAGACCAGAAGTTCATGTCGCTTGGCGAATTCGTCCCCAGTGACGATGGAAACTTGTTGGCGTTCACTACCGACAATACCGGCTATCGTCAGTACACGCTGCAGGTAAAAGATTTGCGAAATGGCGAGATGTTGCCCGAACGCATCGAACGGGTAAACAACGTTGCCTGGGCCACCGATAACAAAACACTTTTCTACGTCACCGAGGATGCCGTCACTAAGAGAAGCGACAAGTTTTTCCGGCACGTACTTGGCTCAGACGCAAACGATCTCATCTACGAGGACAAGGACGAACTATTCGACATCGGGACCTTTCGATCGAGAGACAAAGCAGTAATCTTCCTCGAGTCGTCCAGCAAGACCTCGACCGAGGTTCTTTATCTTCCTGCTTCTGATCCGAATGCAAAACTTAAGATCATTATTCCTCGCAGTCCTGACCACGAATACGATGTAGATCACCGTGACAACCTGTTCTATATACGCACGAATAAGGGGGCCAAGAACTTCAAGGTCGTCACTGCGCCTGTAAGCGATCCTTCCGAGAAAAACTGGAAGGAGTTTATCGCTCCCAAACCGGAAGTGAAGATCGAAGGCATCAGCATGTTTGCCAACCACGCTGTCCTTTCAGAGTGGGAAAATGGCCTGCAGCAACTGGAAGTAGTAAATCTCAAGACAAATAAACGAAATCGAATTGACTTTCCAGAGCCGGTCTACTCAGCTGGTCTTAGTTCGAACCGGGAATTCGATACCTCGATTGTTCGTTACAGTTACAACTCCATGGTAACTCCAGGTTCCGTGTTCGACTACAACATGGACACCGGGAAGTCGGTGCTTTTGAAGCAAACAGAAGTGCCTGGTGGTTTTGATCGCGCGAATTACAAGTCGGAACGCGTATTTGCAACAGCTTCGGATGGAACAAAGGTACCCATGTCGGTTGTCTATCGCAAAAATGTGAAGCTGGACGGCTCGGCCCCTCTGTTGCTTTACGGGTACGGCTCATATGGAATTTCGATTCCTCCGACGTTCTCTTCCACTCGTCTCAGCTTGTTGGACCGCGGTGTGGTCTATGTAATTGGACACATCCGAGGCGGAGGTGAGCTTGGAGAAGAGTGGCGACAAGCGGGAAGAATGATGAACAAGATGAATACGTTCACCGACTTCATCGCTTGCGCCGAACATCTCATTAAAACCAAATACACTTCAAAGGATCGCATCGTTATTCAGGGTGGTAGTGCCGGCGGTCTTTTAATGGGCGCCGTTAGCAACATGCGGCCAGATCTCTTCAAGGCAGTTGTGTCGCAGGTGCCCTTTGTAGATGTAATGAATACGATGCTCGACGCGTCTTTGCCTTTGACGACGAGTGAGTACATCGAATGGGGCAACCCAAACGAAAAACCCGCTTTCGATTACATGCGACAGTATTCACCTTATGACAATGTCGGGAAAAAGGATTATCCGGCGACGCTAGTAAAGGTTTCGGTGAATGATAGCCAGGTGCCTTACTGGGAAGGCGCAAAACTGGTGGCCAAGATGCGGACCATGAAAACGGACCACAATCCTCTTTTGCTGAAGGTCAACTTTGGGGCAGGACATGGGGGCGCATCAGGTCGCTACGATGCCTTACATGAGACCGCTTTTGACTATGCCTTCATGCTCTGGCAAATGGGTATTGATAAGTAGCTCGTGGGAATTTCTCTGCGTCCCTTAGCGGGCCTCTGCGTCTCTCTGCGATGCTCTATAGGATCAAAGTGAGTCTTACATTTGAGTCGAAAAGACGCCGAGGGACGCCGAGAACCGCTGAGTGACGCAGAGCTAATGGACCATGGACTACACCTACTTATCACGCTAGTTGCAAGAGTAAGATGAACAAATTGGACCAATCAGTCGGGTTGCTCGTCCTGGTCCTGTTAGCCTGTGTTCCTTCCCTCGCTCAGCAGACACCGGCTGAGGATAGTGTAATCAGGATAAAGACAGAACTCGTCCAAACTGATCTAACCGTGCTCGATAAGAATGGGCAGTTCGTAAGTGGCCTGAAGCCGGAAGACTTTGAGCTAAAATGGGATGGTAAGCCTCAGCCTATTCTATTTTTCGAACGAGTAGCCACGGGCTCCGAGACCGAAGCTCGCCAACTAGCCGCCGCCTCAAAGTCAACAAATTCTCCGAAGCGCTCGATCAATGAAGAACAAGACTTGAACTCGGATCGAGTTCGAACAATCTTTTTCTATGTTGACGACACTCATTTGAGCGCTGAAGGCATCGCTCGTGCTCGAAACGCGTTGTCTGTATTCGTTGATAAAGAAATGAAGCAGAACGACCAGGTGGCAATCGTTTCGACAAGCGGACAGATTGGATTCCTCCAACAATTAACAGACAACAAAACAGTTCTGCGCACCGCCATTTCACGACTCGTCACCAAGCGCGTCGGTGAAGGTTACACAGGAAAGACCCGTATAACCGAGTACATGGCGAGCCAAATTATGAACTACAACGACAAAGGCTTGTTTGCGTATTTGATGGAATCAACCAAACTTGAACAACAAATGGGAGCCGGAAGCCGTCACGGCGACCACCGCACCTCAAGCTCCTATTCCGCCGAGCCCTACTTGCGAAATCGTTTGCGTCAAATCGAACAACAAGGCCGCCTCAGCGCAAAACAAACCTTGACGACGCTTCAAAGTTTGCTGAACACAACCACAAGCCTGGCAGGTCGTAAATTATTGTTCGTCCTCTCTGACGGCTTTCTCGTGCAGCAACAAGATGCCGACGTTACAGAACTCTTGCGTGGTGTCACAGAGAGTGCGGCGAAAACAGGAACAGTGATTTACACGATCGACTTGCGTGACACTTCTTCAATCTCCTCTATTGATGTTAGTACGAATGACGCTATCGATTTCTCATCAAGGACGTCGGGTCTGCAAATGTCGGAACGCACTGCTAACCGGGAACCGCTACAACGAATGGCGGACGAAACCGGTGGCCGGATACTGCTAAATCCAAACTCGATTCCTGCCGAGGTAGCTGACGCACTGCAAGAGAGTGCGGACTACTATCTGCTTGCATGGCGACCTGAGAATCCAGATCAGCGTACCAGCAAGGCTCGGTTGAACGTCGTGGTTCGCAATCATCCCGATCTGCGTGTACGTTTGCGTAAGAAGTATTGGACCCCGCCGAGCTCAGAAAATACAAAAAAGGCGAATTCGGCTATTGCCGAGGAGAACCGGGCCGTTGAATTGCAAACTGCTCTCGGCTCACTCTATGCGCGCACCCAGGCTCCAATTCAGTTATCGACCGGATTTATAGCTGCAGCCATACCTGGGAGTATGGCACTCAAGTTATCCATGCAAATTGATCCCGAGCAGTTTTCTCAGGTCCTTGAAGGCGATACCAAAAAGACTGAGCTTGACGTGATGGGCGCTGCTGTCGATGATCGCGGTGTTATCTCGACCTTTAAACAACTCCTCACGATTACGCCGCAAACACTTGAGAATCATCAACCGGTGATCTGGCATCAGGAATTGACTGTACCGCCTGGTCTTTATCAAGTAAGGGTCGCCATTCGAGAACGAACCACGGGTTGGACCGGCAGCGCTTTGCAGTGGATCGAGATTCCGGATTTGGCGCAATCAAAGTTGCAAATGAGCAGTCTCTTCATCGCTGAGCGCAAAGATGATGGAACACCTGCAGGTCCAGCTCCAGTGAAGGTGAGCGTCGACCATAGCTTTAAAAAGGGATCCGTTCTTCGTTATCAAACCTACCTTTATAGTTCGAGTGCTGAGGGGCTCTCAAATCTTGAAGTAAGGGCCGGCGTGCTCAGGAACGACCAGCGCATTATGATGACGCCTCAAGCCAAAGTACCTTACATCAACGCGTCCAATCAGCGAGGCATGCCCTATTGGTCTGAAATTCCATTGAGCAGTTTATCCCCGGGTCGCTATGTACTGGTTGTAACTATTTCCGATTCAAAGGCACATTCAAGTACCACGCAACAAATAAACTTTCGAATCGAATAAAAAAACTGCAGTGTGGATCTAGCCTCATTTCGCCCGTGGATCCATCTTCACCACAAGCCGCTGTGTCAATGTCTCTCCATCGACAATCAATCGCACTGTGTAATTGCCGGGAAGAACAGTAGGCCGTGGACCAAACCCTTCTCCACCGCCACCACCTGGAGCTCCTTGTCGAGCAGTGCGAGGCGGCGGAGTAGGTCTTAGGTCCCATACCCAGCGATGCATCCCTTTTGCTGCCGATAATGGTTCCGGAGTCGGCCTCCAAAACGCCGGAATATTCAATGTGTCGGGATCAACCGGGGCCGGTTTGTCAGCACTTGAATAACGACGCACCAGGTCGCCCGCCGGATCCAGGATCTCCAGCACCACTGGTCCATCCGAAGCAGCGCCGAGGTAATAGTCAATTACTGCTCCAGCCGGAGGATTCTCCGCGAGGGCTTCATCACGTGGAATAGGAGTTCCATTGTCGCCGCTTTGAATGATATTGATCGCAACCGCCGGTTTGAAAAGAAATGCTTTGTCGTTTGCTATAGCTCCTTTTACCTGTCGCAGAGGAGTGATGTTGTCTATTACCCAGAAGCCACGGCCGTGCGTCGCCACGATCAAATCGTCGCCATGAGCTGCGAGATCCCGAGCAGAAGCGGGCGGCAAATTTAACTGCAACGGTTGCCAGTTATCCCCATCATCGAACGACACAAATACGCCAAGCTCAGTGCCGGCGAAGAGCAACCCTTTTCTTTGCGGATCCTCTTTCACAGTTTGCAAATAAACGCCGGAAGGCAAGCCCCTGGTAATTTTCTGCCATGTCTTACCTGAGTCCTTAGTTCTATAGATGTAAGGTTCGTAGTCTTCTAACTGGTGGCGCTCGACGGCCGCGTACGCTTCGTTCACGTCGAAATGCGACGCCTCAATCATCACCACCTTACTCCAGGAAGTAACCTCTGCGGGTGTAACGTTCTGCCAGGTCTTGCCATCGTCATTGGTGAGATGGAAAAGGCCATCATCAGTTCCGATCCACAACATCGGTGCCCGCAAGGGAGATGGCGCAATCGTGTAGATTACGCCGCGACGTTTGTCGGGTGGACCATCAGCGGCTGCGGCCTCGTTGAGATTTGCGGGAACGCCCGGGTCTTCTCGAGTCAAATCCGGACTGATCTGAGTCCAGCTTTCGCCTCCGTTTGTGGTTTTGTAGAGGTATTGATTTGCATAATAGAGTGCTCGCGGATCGGCCTTTGAAAAAACGAGCGGTTGAGTCCATGCATGCCGGAATGGACCACCGGCCTTCTCCGGTGACACGTTCTGCGAGGCCCCGGTTTCGACGTTGCAGCGAGTAACGGTACCGCCAAACAGAAATTCCGGGTGCAGTGGATCGGGAGCTGTATAACCAGCCTCGCCACCTGCACAGAGGCCGGCCCAGTCCCGGTTTGAAATTTCACCGTGGTTACTCCTTGATGGAACCCCGATAGCTCCGCTGTCTTGTTGGGCACCCGTGATCCAGTAGGGAAACCGAAAATCAGGAGCTACGTGATAAATCTGTGCTGTCGACTGGTTGTACCATGAACTCCACGTCTCGGCCCCATCCTCAGTCACGATTGTTCCCTGGTCGCTGGCTGCAATCATTCGTTTGGAATCATCCGGATTGATCCAAAGTTGATGATAGTCGTCTCCTCCGGGCGCTCCTTTAATCGCAGTCCAGTTCTTACCGCCGTTTGTCGACTTGTATATCGAAGTGTTTTGAACGTAGACCGTGTCAGGATCTTTTGGATCTGTAGTGACCTTATTGAAGTACCAACCTCTTCCCCAGATGCGAGCGTCGGCTGAAATCTTGGTCCAGGTCGCTCCGGCGTCGTTGGAAGAAAATAACCCGCCCTCCTTTGCGTCCACGATGGCGTACACGTGGTTTCGATTGAGCGGGGCGACAGCCAACCCGATTCGACCAAGCCCTTCAACAGGCAAGCCCGACGTGAGAGGCAGCCAGGTGCTCCCCCCATCAGTTGATTTGAAGATGCCGCCTCCTGGTCCATTCGCCGGTGTGTAGATAAACCAGGGTGGTCGCCGAACGTTCCACATCGCTGCGTAGATCGTTTGTGAGTTAGTGGGATCAAATGCCAGGTCAATTGCGCCGACATCATTGTTCCTGAAGAGTACCTTTTGCCATGTAGTGCCTCCATCGCGCGAACGATAGACACCGCGATCTGGATGTGGTCCATAGACGTGGCCCAGTGCAGCGACAAAAACCACATTTGGGTTCTTTGGATCGACAATAATTCTACCGATCTGACGAGTTCCTTCCAGGCCGAGATGCTTCCAACTTTTTCCACCATCAAGCGTTTTGTAGATACCATTGCCAAATGATATTGAGTCGCGCATATCAGCTTCGCCGGTGCCTACATAAACAATCTCGCCATTCGAAGGTGCAACTCCAATCGCGCCGATCGAAGCAACTCCCTGAGAATCGAAGATTGGTTTCCAGGTGCGGCCGGAATTCATGGTCTTCCACACTCCGCCGCCTACTGAGCCGAAGTAGTAGGTGCTGAGTTGACCGGGCACACCGCTAACGGCATTCACCCTTCCGGCCCGGAATGGCCCAACGTTACGCCAGCGAAGTCCCTCAAAAAGGCTTAAATCAATCTTGTCCTGCGCCAACACTCCGGAAACCGAAAAAATGAATACAAATAATAGAGCAGCGACGACAAGCGCTTTAAAACGCACAGTTAACCGTCCGTTCATCAACTAATCTCCTCAATTCATGAAAGCTTTATACCCTTGGTCTAAGCGGTGTGATAGACACAATCATACACCGGATCGGTTATCGGGTTGCGGCACAGCGATACTTGGGGGTTAAATATACCCCCAACGAAAGCGATGCCTGTCCGACGGCTTCGATTGGGACTGCGGCGCAATCGAAGATACTGGAACGCGGACTCTGAATTTGGATCAAATGGTCGGTTCGACACTGGGGAATTACAAGATCCTCGAAAAGCTCGGCGAGGGCGGTCAGGGAACAGTCTATAAGGCGATCGACTCGAAGCTCGGCCGCACCGTTGTAATCAAAGTCTTACCCGCTGAGCTCACTGCAAAAGAGGCCAATCTAAAGCGTTTTGAACGAGAAGCGCGTCTCGCTTCAGCACTGGACCACCCCAACATCTGCACCATCTTCGATCTCGATGAGATCAACGGTATCCATTTCATCTCGATGCAGTTCATCGAGGGTCGCAACGTTCGTCAGCTCGTCAACGGGCGACCACTATCTCTTGAAAGTGCCCTGTCCATCACGCTTCAAACCGCCGACGCTCTGGCGGCTGCTCATTCCCGCGGAATTATTCATCGCGATATAAAAGCTGGAAATGTGATGGTGACGCCCTCGGGCCAAGTTAAGGTCCTCGACTTTGGTTTGGCCAAACTCCTGGATGAAGAAGCCGCCCGCACTTCCGGAATTCACCATACCGAACTGACCGAAGTCGGAGTCCCATACGGCACGGCAACCTATGCGGCGCCTGAGCAAGCTCGTGGTGATCGCGTGGATGCGCGCGCCGATATCTTCTCGACCGGCGTTCTCCTTTACGAGATGTTGACGGGCACATGGCCCTTCCGTGGACAAACAGCAGTCGATGTACGTCACGCGGTGCTGCACGAAGAGCCTCCCAGATTGGCGAGCGTCAGGCCGGGTCGTGTTCCTCCTCGACTGCAGCAAATACTAGACAAAGCTCTCGCGAAAGATGTTCGAGACAGGTATCAAAAGATCTCGCTCTTTGCGGATGATCTTCGTTCCCTTATACGTGAACTCGGCACCGAAGCAATGCAAGGGCTCGATGAGACTGTCACAGTCGCTCCCAAATATCTAAACACTGGTGGCGCAGTGACCCGCGCGTTACGCTGGCTTACGGGTTCTAAGAGTGCGGAAAACCAATCTGGAATTTCTGGCGGGACACGCAGTCCACAAATCGTCGATGGTCACCAAAGTCCGTTAACCAGTTTGAGTGAGGGCGATCGCAAAAGCGTCGCGATTCTTCCCTTTCGAAACGTTGGCAACGATAAAGAGATCGATTTTTACGAGTTCTCGTTAGCAGACGCAGTAATCACAGAACTCGCCCGCGTTCGATCGTTAATCGTTAGACCTTCATCAGTCATCGTTAAGTATCAGAATAAGGCAATTGAGCCTGACGAAGCGGGCCGTGAACTCGTCGTTGACGCTATTTTAACTGCTACGTTCCTGCGAGCGGGCGATCGACTGAGGGTCACTGCGCAACTCCTGGATGTCGGCAATAGCGAGATTCTTTGGAGCGAGCGAATTGACGCCGACGCCAGCGACATCATCGGGGTGCAGGACACGATCGTTAAGCGCATCGTCGAGGGCTTGCGACTTGAGCTGAGTCCGGATGAGGAAGTCGAACTGGCCAAGGGGGCAACTGCCAATGCCGCAGCTTCAGATGAATACCTGAGAGGCCGAGATTGCCTCGCGACGTTTATCTATCACACGATTGAACGTGAACAACTCGACTCGGCGATGGAGCATTTTCGGCGCGCAACTGAGATTGATCCAAAGTTTGCGCTGGCTTATTCAGCGTTAGGGAGTTGTTTCGTCAATCGCGTTTTGAAAGGACTGGGCCAGACCGGAGATCACGATAAAGCCAAACATGCATTTCGCAAGGCGTTGTCCTTAGATCCAAAGCTGCTTGAAGCGCGAATGCAGATGGTCTTCATCTATCTGACCGGCGGCCAAAAACAGAAAGCGCGGGCCGAAGTTGAACTCTTGCGACGTGAATATCCCAATGACGCTGGGGTGCAGTTTGTGCGTGGCGTGGTAGCTCGACTCGATGGGGAATATGAACGAGCGCTTAGAGCCTTTGCTCGAATGGCGCGTATCAGTCCAACGGATCGAGTGGTAGCCAGCTACAATCGCAGCCGCATCTTCATGTACCAGCGCAACTACGATCAAGCGTTGCGAGAATTGGATGAAGGCGCCCAGCTTGAGCCCGAACATCCGATGATCAAAGTCTTTCGCGGTCGGGTTCTCTATTACCGCGGAGAAGTAGCTGCCGCCTTAAATGTTTTGGAGCAAGTGCTGGAATCTCATCCGCAAATGGATGGCATGCGTCCGATTTTGGCAATTTGTTTTAGCGCCATGAGCCAACATACTAAAGCTAATGAGCAGTTGACTCATAAAGTCAGGATGGTCGCGGAAGCGGATTACGACATCTCTTATTGGCTGGCCTCGGCGTACCTCTTGCAGGGACGACAAGTGGAAGCATTACGCTGGCTCGAGACAGCTATCCGGCTTGGTAATGAAAACTATCCATGGTTCGAGTCAGATCCAAATTGGACGGATATGCACGAGGATCCTCGCTTCGTTGAATTAATGAAGCGCATCAAAGATGCACGCAGTCTTAGTGGGGATCTTTCTGAATGAAGACTTTTGTTGTCGGAGATATTCATGGTCGCTGCGCTCAGCTGCTTAATCTGCTGGATATGTTGCCGCGAGATCCCGCCGTCGACTCGTTAATATTTTTAGGGGATTTGATCGACCGCGGTGCCGACGCTCCCGGTTGCGTGGAACACGTCGTCAACTTGTGCACTGAGAATCCAGAAAGAGTTGTTTGCCTGCGTGGAAATCATGAGCAGATGATGATGGACTTTGTCGATGGAGTTAACAACGTTTGGCTCTCTTCGGTGGTTGGTGGGGAAAAGACTTTTGAGCAGTACACAGGTCGTTCTGTTCAGATCGACAGCGAGGAAGATCTGAGGGAGCTGCGTAGCGATCTGCAAACTCATTTACCTGCCAGGCATCTGAACTTCATTCGTCAGACTCCGTTCTTTCATGAAGACGACTTTGCCATCTATGTCCATGCTGGTTTGGAAGAAGGTAAACATCCGCACGAGAGTTCGGAGGTTTCCCTGTTGTGGTTGCGGAACATGGACTTCTTCAAAAACTATCGTGGCAAGCCGTGCGTCTTTGGTCACACGCCTACGCCTTTGTTGCCATTGCGAGGAAGGTTGGGGCGTCATGGAATTTACATGTCGCACAGCGCCGTGGGTCTCGACACGGGCTACAATCACGACTCACCACTCTCCTGCCTGTCTTTACCCGATTTTAATCTCTATCAGACTTACGCTGACGGACGAGAAGAGACTCATCAAATCACTTCATTCATTCCCGAAGCTCTAAAGCAGATGCAACGCAAAGCCGGCTTCTCAAGCAGGGATTAACACCGCCCCGGGGTTATCCAACTCCCAGAATCATGCAGTTAGGATGGTGGGCAGAGCGCGCTAACATTCAACTTCCAGTATCGGATCCAGCGCTGCCCCGCTGGTCTAGAGAAATCAAGCGCTCAATAGAAATTTAGGATCTGACAGAAGTGAGACTAGCGGGGGCGGCGCTGGGACTGACAGTGGGAGATGAATGTGCATGCCGCTCTGCCCACCTTCCCAACTGCATTATTCTGGTGAGTTGCTCAATTTGGCACCCTTCCCAACTGCTCAGTCCGGCGGTATTGGTCTCTAATTTTAAGTGGTGCGATTGAGGATATAATCGGCAATCAGGCGGAGCGTATCGGTGGGTCGATCTATCTTTGCAAGAGCAGTGCAAGCCGCGGAGTGAGCTTCCCTCGCTGCGGTCTTCGTTTCTTCCAATCCATACAGCCCCGGATAAGTAGCTTTAGCAGAACGTGCATCCTTCCCCGGTGTCTTTCCGAGATCTTCAGCAGTCGCAGTCACGTCCAGCAGGTCATCAGTAATCTGAAACAACAAGCCCAGTTGCGCAGCGTATTCTGAAACCGCACTCAACTCCTCCGAGTTTGCCTCGGCGATAATCGCTCCTGAACGTGCTGCCGCAACTATCAATGCTCCGGTCTTAAGTCTGTGAATCTCTTCTAATTCTCCAGCTGATACCTGGCGTGCCTCGGCTTCAATATCGAGCGCCTGACCCGCGACCATTCCTTCCGGGGTTCCTGCCGCTCTTGCCAGTTCTGTAATCAGAGCCACCTTGATACGGTCACTTAGCAATTCATCCTGTGCGATTGTTTGAAAGGCCAGCGTCTGAAGAGCGTCGCCCGCCAGGATGGCAGTGGCCTCATCAAATCGGACATGACACGTCGGCCGTCCGCGTCTCAGGTCGTCGTCATCCATTGAAGGAAGATCGTCGTGAATGAGCGAGTAGGTGTGAATCATTTCGAAGGCGCACGCAGTTTTTAACATTGCGTCAAGCCTTGCGCCGAAGGTTTGCCCGGTTGCCAGGATCAGCGCCGGACGAAAACGCTTGCCACCCGCGAACACACTCCACCGGATTGCCTGGTTTACCCGTTCAGGAGAAATAGCATTGGAAGGTAAGAGACTGTTCAGCTCGACTTCGACGAGTGATCTGTTGCGGGCAAGTAGAAACTCTAGCTCAAGTGCACTTTGGGCTATCACGTCAGAAGACATTCTCATCCTCGCGGTCGCCCGGAGCATCGACTGGCTCGTTGAAGGGACTTACAACCGTTCGCCCCTGGTTATCCCTTAGCAGAACTTCAATCCGGCGTTCAGCCTGGCTGAGACGTTCCTGGCACTCTCTTGAAAGTCGGATTCCCTGTTCAAAGAGGTCCAGACTCTTTTCGAGTGGCAGATCGCCGTCCTCCAACTGGTTAACAATTTTTTCAAGCGCTTCGAGTGAGGCTTCGAAACTACGTGGCGACTCTTCCATAAGCTTCATCACATCTTTCGGTTCTATCTATTTCGGCCGCGTGACCGGCGCGGCCTAACCTTCGGCGCACCAGTATTTTGGTCCGCGCCACCAATCGCCGGCAATTCCTTCACAACTCCATCAACAACTTTCTGCGTTAGGGTGTCGTCCTTTACCTCGACGATCTTCCATCGATCTGCGTCGCGCTTCAGAGTAAATTCCATCGTTCTGTCTGAGACGGGCGCCGACGCATGAGCTGTGTCACCTTCGGTTTTTAGGGTGACAAAGGACGGGACCGCCAGTGCAACAAACAGGAAGGGCTTTGGCTCTGATTTTGATGCAAACTCCTTCACCTCTTTCGACACCTCATCGCGCACAATCTGTCTTACACTTGGCATCAGGGTAGGCAACACTTTATCAATCTGCGTTTGAACCGCACTACTCAAAGCGCTTCCGTATCGACCCGCGGCCTTTTCGCTCACTGCCTTCAGCAAATTCTGACTGATCGCTTCGTCGTCGATAAATTTTTCGAGCTCAGGCATATCGTTTCGCTGAGCGGCGTCCAGGAGCAAAGCAACTGAGTAAGAAGGCGTAGTCTGATAATAACGCCAGCCAAAAAAAGCTCCAGCCGCAACGACAATCAAGCCGACCAGAAAGAGTACTGCAAGAACTGCCAGCACCTTGGGCCATCGACGACGCCGGGTCGCACCTGCTGGTCGGGCTCCTGGAGGGCCATCCAGGTTTATGACGATGCGTTTGCGGGCTGGCTCTTGTTCCATACTTTTCAATCGTTATTCTTCAACACGTTCCACGCGTGTGTGAAGGTTACCCTTATTAACTCTTACCTTAACTGTTTGACCCACATCTACTGTAGCTGCGTCGCGAATTAACTTTCCTTCAGCATCCTGGGCAACCGCGTACCCGCGTTGCAGAACCGCAAGTGGCGACAGGGCATCGAGCGAAGCTGCGGCAATCGCCAGCCTTTCACGCCCCATTTGTACACGATCATCTATCGCATTCGTAAATGCAAATGAGACGGCCTCAAACTGTGACTTCACGGTCGACATTCTTCGTTGCAACTCTGACGGCGATAACTTTAAAGCGATTGCATTCGTGCGTGACTCCGCGTGTCGCAACGACTGGACCATTGAATTCTCGAGACGGTGATTTGCCGAAGTGGTGGCAAGCCGAGCGTTTCTCATCCGCGCTTTTACCTCGTCGAACGCGTGAGAGAGCACTTGCTCCTGAACTCGCGAACGAGCATCGACAACTTTAAACCGCGTCAACCGAACTAACTGCCTACCAAGTCGCTCTAGCGCGGCGCAAATTTGACCTTCATGAGCTGCGACCATTTCTGCCGCGGCTGAAGGAGTAGGAGCGCGATGATCAGCGACGAAATCAGCTATCGTTGTATCTGTTTCGTGTCCTACTGCGGAGATCACCGGTATCGCAGAGTTTCGAATCGCCCTGGCGACCTCCTCGGTATTGAAGGCCCAGAGATCTTCGGTCGAACCGCCGCCACGGCCCACGATCAAGACGTCGACCTGGTCCTTCGTGCGGCCGTCACGTACTGCTCGTTCGTGATACTGATTTATAAATCTGATCGCTCTCGCGATATCTGCGCCCGCCGACTCGCCCTGGACTTTTGCAGGAGAAAAGAGCACGTGGACCGTCCGGGTTCGCCGGCCGATTACGTTCAGGATGTCACGAATAGCGGCGCCGGTTGGCGAGGTCACCACTCCAACCCGCCTTGGAAAGACAGGCAGGGGCCGTTTGAGTTCGCGCGCAAACAAACCTTCGGCGCTTAAACGATCTCTGAGTTGTTCGAAAGCAATCTGAAGAGCGCCCGCACCAACCGGATCGAGGGTTTCAACTACCAGCTCATATTCCCCACGCGGCGCGTAGATCGACAATTTTCCCCGCGCTCTGACATGCAGCCCGTCGACTGGCTTGAACCGAATTCTAATATTTGAGGATCTAAAACACTTTGCACGCAACTGAGAGCGCGAATCCTTCAAGGTAAAGTACCAGTGACCGGAGGAGTGTGGTTTGAAGTTTGAAATCTCACCCTCAACCCACACCGAAGGAAAACGAGACTCGATGGTGGTCTTCACGGAATTCGTGAGCTCGGAGACCGTGAGTGGTCGTCGCTCCGTTTTGTCAAAAAGAGCATTGAATAGAGGTTGATTCATTCTAGCTAAGGCGCAATTTCTACCACCGGGCTTAGTCTGATTGATGCTCCGTCACGATTGGTGCGAACTCGAACGCGTGGCGACGTCGATGAAACAGAATTGGACGCATAAGTGATCGTGTAGGCACTGCGTAGTTGTAACACAACGTCATCATAAGCTCTCTGCAGGTCTTCGAGCCGCCGGATTGGATAATAGAGTCCGCCTGACGCTGTGGCGAGCTGACGGCCCTCCTGTTCAGCTCTGGTAGTCAAAGTGAGATATCGAGTTCTCAATGGATCGATGGTGACCTCGGGTTTGGGAACGCTACCCTCGGGAATTAATCCCGAAGGAACATAGAGTGGATAGACCAACGCTCCAGATTCAGTCAACGCTTCGAGGATAGAAGGGAAAGGGACAAACGATTTGTTGTCATCACCATCTGACATCACCACAATTGCGGTTCTTGAGCCCCGCAATCCCTTGAGAAGTAGAAGCGAGAACATAGCCGAGGGCGTCATAAAGTGCGGTCCCGCCGCCAGCGTCTATCTCGTCAAGTTTTCGTGAGAGCATTTGCCGATCAGTGCTGAAGTCTGAAATCACCTGGATATCATCGCGAAAACTGATGATCGCAATCCGATCCTGTGGATTAACCGTGCGCAAAAAATCTCTCGCCGCTTTGCGAATGAAGTCCATTCGCTCTTCGACACTTCCGGACACATCCAAAAGAAGAACGAGATTGAACGGTTCGTTTGCCGGCGCCACACTTGTGACCCGACGTTCGACGCCATTCTCAAAAACCGTGAAGTCGTTCTCGCGCATGCCACCAATAGCTCGTCCATTGCGATCGGTGACGCTCGCGTTGAATCTAAGCAATTGCGGCGCAACCCTGCTGACGATCTGACCAGGCGGGGAACCTTTACGCAGTGTGGGTTCCTTTTCGAGTGGCGGCAAAGTCTTTGCGAAGTCGCCAAACATTTTTGGAGACACTCTTCTAATTGCATCAACGAGTTGACTATCACCGCTGCGTACAATGGCGCGCGCAGCTTCAGTTAGCGGACGCTCGCGGAGATCTGCCGGTGCGAGATTCGGATCTACATTCAGCAGCACCACGCCTCGTTGAGTTCGAAAATCCAGGGCGACTTTCTGTTCCTTCGGTGGTTTCTTTTCACCGAGATTGCCTGAGAGTCTGAACCAGCCTCCAGCTCTCTCTTTGATCTCGGGCAAAGGAACATCGCTCATAAATCGGGGACGGCTCGCTTCCCAAACGAAGTTAAACTTCAACGCTTCCAACGGAACATCCGCATGGATCGTTCCCGTGTCAGTTTTCACTTCCGCCGACTCGACATTACCAACGACGTCGACTGCGCCGGCGAGACTCTCGACTGAGATCTTGGACCGAGGCGGAACCCGAACGGTCAGGTCAATTCGATCCTCGTCACGGCGAGCCCTGACATCGATCGAGATATGCTCACCCTTTGATTCGACAGTCAGGTCTCCCGCTTCGACTGGTTGTCCGGGCGACGTGGCCTGGATAATCACTTTTTTCTGCTGTTCATCGTCAACGACGACACTCACTTTTCCGTTCTTTGTCTTCACTACCAGCGAGACTAAGTCAGGAGTGTCGAGTTCACGTTGATACGTTTGCGCAGAGATCGTCTGGGCAGATCCGGCCAGCAATATTGCGATCGCACAGATGAAAAGGCTTTTTCGCCGGGAACGTATTTGACTATGGCTGTTTGCAAGGTATTTCAGGAAAAACATCGCGACCGATCTTGCCCACACAGCGCCCGAGGGTCAAGTTTGAACCGTCATCAAAAACTTATAGGGCCTATCAGACCTCCGGGATGAATTTCCCCTGCTAGCCCTGATCGGCTATGATACCCGGACCAAACAATTAGAAGCCCCCCAAGTTAACTGCTCAGTGGCCCGGTTTTCGACCAGGAGTCTTCGTGGCACAAAGAGAACCAGTTAGGGAAAACCGCCTCTTTATCCATAACCTTGTCAAACGAGATCCGCGGGCGGGGCTGGCTGAAGATGTACGTAAGGGCTTGTCTGCGCAGCCAAAACGGTTCCTTCCGAAGTACTTCTACGATGAGCTGGGATCACAATTGTTTGAGGCGATCTGTCTCCTACCCGAGTACTATTTGACGCGAGCCGAGAACGAGATTCTAGAACGATACTCAGATGAAATTGCTGCATCAGTACACGGCAACAAAACCCTGCTGGAAATGGGCAGCGGCAGTGCCTCAAAAACACGCCTCGTAATCGAAGCGTTACTCCGACGACAACCCGATCTCCTATTTGTTCCGGTAGATATATCCGCAACCGCACTCGAAAGCAGCTCGCGAATTCTGCTTCAGTCGTACCCGCGTTTAAGAATTGAAGCCTACGCTGCGGATTACTTTACAGGACTTGCAGAACTCGGTAAGAAACTTCGAGGACGCACGCTGGCTCTCTTTCTTGGCTCGAACATCAGTAACTTTGAAGAAGATGAAGCACTGCATTTTCTCCATGCAATGCGAAACGTATTGCAAAAGGGCGACGCTTTGCTGCTCGGAGCCGATCTTAAAAAGGATCCTGCAATCTTAGAAGCTGCATATAACGATGCCTTAGGTGTGACGTCAGCTTTTAATCTGAACGTACTGGCACGCATCAATCGTGAACTCGGGGGGAATTTTGATTTGAGAGCGTTCAAACATTACGCCTTCTTCAACGAGTCGCTCTCGCGGATAGAGATCTACATTGAAAGCCTGTGCAATCAGACAGTCAGAATTGAAAAGCTTGACCTTGAAGTCGACTTCAGCGCTGGTGAGCTTATCCATACCGAGAATTCCCATAAATATGATCTCGCTTCGATTGCGGAACTTGCCGAATCTACCGGATTCAAATGCACGCGAACATGGTTTGACTCCCAGGAACGCTTTAGCAGCAATTTGTTACTCGCCAGTTAGACCGCGCGATGACGGCTGCCCCCGACAAACCAATAGTCGAGTTTCAGGACGCCTCTTTTTCTTTACCAACCAATACTTCGCCAATAATCGACCACCTCAATCTCACCGTCTCAAACGGTGAAACGCTGGTCCTACTTGGCGAGTCAGGCTGCGGCAAAACAACAACTCTAAAACTTATCAATCGGCTACTTACGCCGACTTCGGGTGAAGTCATTGTCGAAGGTAAATCAACGACGAGTTGGAACCCTATAGAGTTGAGGCGTCATATCGGTTACGTAATTCAGGAAGGTGGTCTGTTTCCTCATTTCACAATTGGCAGAAATGTAGGCCTTGTTCCTGAACTGCTGGCGTGGCCCGCGCAGAAGATAACAGAGCGTAGCCGTGAACTATTGCAATTGGTCGGGCTCGATCCTGACAAGTTCAGTGAACGCTATCCACGTGAACTATCAGGTGGCCAGCGTCAGCGAGTCGGAGTGGCGAGAGCGTTAGCTGCAGATCCGTCGCTACTGCTTCTGGATGAGCCTTTTGGCGCGCTGGATCCGCTGACAAGAGCCAGTGTCCAAAAAGAGTTTGCAGAACTTACACGTCGTATGAACAAGACCGCGGTCCTGGTCACCCATGATGTTCGAGAAGCTTTGTTGCTTGGTGATCGAATTGCATTGATGGATGCCGGCAAGATCGTGCTGCTGGAGACCCCGGCTGGTTTCGAGCGTTCCGATCACCCGAAAGCCCGGGCTTATCTGGAAACTGTGCAGCTGGAGAGGAAGTGAAACTCTATTGGTCATTAATCATTTCGACCAATCATTCAGATATACGCGCAAAGTTGACCCTACCATCCGGTCGCTTCGCTCGCGGTACTGTACTGTCATCATTACTCGACAGATTAGAGTTTTGTGGAGAGCCCTCGCTCAATGACATGTAGTTTAAACCCACGTCCACTTTCATTCTATGAGTTGGGAGTTCCTTCGACATAACTGGCCCGAGTTGTTGTTGCTCACAAGGCAACATATCCAACTCGTATTCGCTTCAATCCTGGTCGCAGTATTGATCGGCGTGCCTACTGGCATTCTCCTCACTCGTTACCGCGTATTACGCAATCCGGTGCTAGGCCTCGCTAACATTATGCAGACCGTTCCCAGCCTTGCCTTGTTTGGTCTGCTCATTCCGCTTCCTTTTATTGGAGGTATCGGATGGCGGACGGCACTGGTAGCGCTGGTGCTCTATTCACTCTTACCGATTATTCGCAACACGGTGACGGGAATTCTCGGGGTCGATCCTAACGTTCGCGAGGCTGCAATCGCGATGGGTATGACGAGCGGCCAAATGCTCTGGAGGGTCGAACTTCCACTGGCAATGGGCGTGATCGTCACCGGCATCCGTATCGCCACTGTGATCGCGGTTGGCGTTACGACCATTGCAGCTGCTGTCGGAGCCAGCGGTCTCGGAGTTTATATCTTCCGAGGTTTGCGGCAATACGATAACAACCTGCTTATAAGCGGCGCTGTCGCTTCAGCAGCCCTCGCTCTAATAGCCGACTTTCTGCTTGGCCTCCTGGAACAACGCTTTAGTCTGGAGCGTAAAGATCGCGGCCTGGCAATCAGTCAGAAGATCTTGTTGGTTGCAATTTCGTTGCTGGCTGCGCTCGGAGTTTTTGCTTCATTTCGCAATCAACCATCCGCCACAACCACGCCGGATGCGGGCCGGGTCGTCGTGGCTTCCAAAGACTTTACCGAATCGCTTCTTTTGGCCGAGATCATTTCGCAACTGTTGGAAGCTCGCGGGGTGATGGTCCAACGTCGATTTGAATTGGGAGGAAACATCCCTCATGAGGCATTGCTCAGTGGCGAAGCAGACATATACCCTGAATATACGGGCACGGCCTTCACGGCAATACTTCATCACGACCCTATTAGTGATCCCCGAGCGGTTTATGAGCAGTCAAAAAAAGAGTACGAAGAAAAGCTTGGATTGGAATTAGGCCCACCGCTGGGTTTTGAAAATACGTTTGCCATTCTCGTGCGAGGCGACGACGCGCGGAAGTTAAAACTAAAGTCGATCTCTGATGCGGTTCCTTACGCTACTCAATGGCGGGCCGGTCTTGGGCAGGACTTTATGTCCCGCGCCGACGGGTATCCCGGTTTTTCAAAAGCCTACGGGTTGAGGTTTGCGGAGGTGCGCGAGATGGATCTCTCGCTTACCTACATCGCTCTATCGTCGAACAAGGTGGATTTGATTGCTGGAAATTCAACCGAAGGCCGTATTGCAAAGCTAGACCTGTTTCAACTGCAGGATGATCGGCATTACTTTCCACCTTACGAGGCTGTTTACATCATCCGCCGTGATTCGCTAAACCGAAGCGCGATCTTGCGGCAGGTGATCGATATGTTGGGTAATCGCATCTCAACTGATGAAATGCGACAACTCAATTATGAAGTCGACGGCGACAAGAAGGATGTAAAAGAGGTTGTCAGGCAATGGATTGCCACTAAGAAACTTTAACCAGACTGAAGCAGGAAGAGTTGTGAATAGCTAAGTGACTGGGGGTTGGAAATGGATTTAAGTCAGATAATAGTGTTGTTAATCGTAGCCGGAATTTGCGGCGCATTGGGCCAGGCGATTACGGGCTACTCGAGGGGTGGCTGCCTGGTTTCAATTGCACTCGGTTTTGTGGGTGCGCTCATCGGAATGTGGCTGGCAAGGGTGATGCACTTGCCTGAGTTGTTTGCGGTGCAGATCGGAAGTACTAACTTCCCCATTGTCTGGTCGATTATAGGTTCCGCGTTGTTTGTGGCTGTAATCACCTTACTCACACGCCGGCGTTTGTGAGCTTCCTACTGGCGCAACTGCTCAGTAGTGCTTATACAAAAACTGATTCTTGATAAGTATCAAGAGATGAGTACGGAACCGCGCGCGAAGCGACCGGATGTCAAAACTCAACTAGATCCTGTTTAATCACTCATCATCCGGTCGCTTCATAGACGCGGTACTGAAATGTATGTTCTTACTTCGCTCCCGGTGGGCTCGTACTAAGAACACACCAATACTGGGATCACCAAGGCGATCAAGTTTTCGAGCTAATTACCTGGAGGTTGTGAGGCTAAAGGTCAGCCACCACCGCCCTGGTGATCAGGCGGATCAACCATGCTTTCGGTCTCAGCCGAGTCCAGATCCGACTCCGCTTCGCCGCCACCACCTTGATGGTCTGGTGGATCAATTAGTTCGTCCGGGTTAGGTTCTTTTTCCTCGAACATTGATTCAACCCTCCTGCATGTTGTGGGAGTATAAAAACTAGTTCAACTCTCGATAGTAAACCTGGATATCTGGACGCGAAACATATCTATTGAATGCCTCGGCGCCCCAACTTTGTTTCAATTGATTGCAAACTGTCTTCGCTTGCTCAAGCTGTGCAGACGCTCCTTCGCGATCTCCGAGCTGAGCATTCGCTTTTGCGCTAATCAACAACGCTCTCCACTCGGCCTCTAACTGTGATGCTGAAGCAAACATTCCCTGTAACTGTGCAGTAATGTCCACCGCACGACGTGCGTTTCCTGTCTCCAGAGCCGCCTCAGCCTGGGCCAACATCGCTTTCGTTTTCAGGACCAGATCTCCCGACTTGTCGGCCATCTTAACTGACTCTTCGCAAAGCTTCTCGCCCTCAGGCCCCTTACCCGAGTGAGCGATGATCAATCCCAGCGTATACTTACTCTCGATCAGCGTGTCCTGGTAATCATCGCCTGCCAATGCGAGTGCTTCGTTCACCTTTGCGCGTGCAACCGACAAATTTCCCTGGCTCAAAAACATCTGCGCATCTATTAGCCTGAGTGCAGCGACCAAAGGCTTTAATACCTCGGTCCCTCCAGCCGCAACCGTGGAAACCTCGGTCAAATTTTCCTTTGCCTCGTCGAATCTTCCCAATCGCCACAGAATGTTTGTCTTGTTTGTTTGGCTGTAGGCTGCCTTGATTGAATTGCCGACCTGTTTGTAGATATCGAGAGCTTTAGTGTAATTGTCAAAAGAAGACGGGTAATTACCCTGTTCGTAAAATACTGCACCGAGTTCCGCATAAACATCGGCAATCGCTGGTTGACTACCGCCCTGCTGGGCCAACTCCATTTTTTGTTCAAGCGCTCTCAATGCCGTTGCGTAAGCTCCCTTTCGACGATTGCCTCGCGCTATCTGGGTCAGACACTGAGAGACATTCTTCGGATAGTTGCCCTGCTGAAAGAAACGCAAAGCCTGATCGATGAGTGGTAAACCTTGATCGATCCGTTGCGTTTGAATGTACAACCCGCCCAGATTTGACCTGGCGATGGCTTCGCGTCGTTTACTTTTACCTGTTTGGGCGAGATCGATTGCCTGGAGATAATATTTCTCCGCGTCGGCATAATCTCCCTTGTCGTTAAACGAATTGCCGAGTTCAATCAGGCCGCCCGCGGCAAGGCTCTCGAGACTGCGTTGTTGCGCTAACGCAACTGCTTGCTGGGCCACCTTCAGCGCTTCGCTCAAATTGCCCTCACTGGCAGAAAGTGTGCTGAGCTCGATCAAAGCGCTCACTTGCTGAGCTTCGTTTCCCAGGACACGTGCGGCATCCAACGACTGCTGAAACTGTTCGCGCGCTTCGGCATATCTACCTTTTTCCCGGAAGAGAATTCCGCGCTGCCGGCGAACTTCGTTAACACCTTCGTTGTTAGTCTCAGCGCGATACAACTCCTCAGCTCTGTCATAAGCTGCCACGGCTCTGGTTGAATCCAGTTTTCGGTTGTAGACGATCCCACTGCGCAAGAATGCAGTTGCATACTGGCCATTCTTTTTTTCGATCGACTTCAGATAATTCTCCAGGGCCTTATCGACGTTCCCATTGTTCTCATATGCATATCCGAGATCGATGTAAACGTCCGGCTGATTGGGGAGAATCTTCGCAATTTGGTCATAAGCTTTTATGGCCCCGCTGAAGTCCCGCCGAACTGTTGCGGTAATCGCTTCCAAATACAAACTGTCGACCGGAGATAAGGAAGAGCGATCGGCACTCAGCAACTCGTCTTTAGCCCTGTCTGAAAAATCGAGTTCCGCCCAGGCCTGGGCCAATCTCGCGTGGGCCAGCGCGTAATTCTTGTCGATGGCAATTGCCTGCTCAAGCGCCTTACTGGCCTGGTAGTAGGCCCCATTACGCAAGGCTTCGGTCCCCCGGTCGTACCACGTCAACGCAGAGAGTGGTGGCTGGTAGTACGAGCGTGGCCACCAGTAGATAGCCGCGAGAACCAGCGCTCCGGTCAACGCTACGGCGCCAACAATCGCGTTGAACGAGAAACGCGGGCGACGAAGTGAAGTCGTCAACATGTTCAGCGACCTTGTTCCCCATGCGTGCGCGCCGGATGTATGGGGATTCTTTCTGTTCGAGACTACTTTTTTCTCGCTACTAAGTCCTTCTACGGCGGACCTGAGATCCTGTACCAACTCTTCCGCCGATTGATAGCGACGATCGATATCCTTCTCGAGTGCCTTGAGCGTGATGCGATCGAGCGCATCTGAAACGCGCGGGTTCACTTGTGAAGGAGCTTTTGGCGTCACATGAATAATCTGCGCGCCAATTTCCATCACACTTGAACCAGAAAATGCAGATTGTCCCGTCAGACATTCGTACAGAAGCGAACCGAGCGAGAAGACGTCGCTCCTTCCATCAACCGCTTTGCCTCGTGCCTGCTCCGGCGAGAGATATAACGGAGTACCGACGATCACATCACTTCTTGTTTGAGTGGAATAAACCGTGTCGGCGTTGAGGTCGACGCCATTCGACGATGAGGTGAAAAGCTGCTTGGCCAGACCAAAATCGAGGACCTTTACTTGTCCCCGCTCGTTCATGACAACATTTGAAGGCTTAATGTCACGATGAACTATTCCATGTTCGTGGGCTTCGGCCAGGGCATCACCGATGGCGCATATGATCTCAACGGACCGGCGTAAAGTTAGACCTTCATCCAGAGCATCGCTCAAAGACTTTCCATTCACGTACTCCATCACAATGAATGGCTGGGCAGAATCACTTTCGCCGTACTCATAAACGGTCGCGATGTTGGGGTGATTAAGAATAGAGACGGCTCGAGCTTCCCGGATGAATCGAGCGCGGTAATGATGGTCTGTCAAATTCAAGAACTTGATGGCGACCCGCCGGCCCAGGTTCTTGTCTTCGGCCAGGTAGACCACACCCATGCCACCCTCACCTAGCTTTTGAAGAATCCGATAATGGGAGACTGTCTGGCCGAGCATTTAGTGGAACCCTTTGAGCGCGAGACAGGCGGAATATTGCGACAGAGAGGCTTTGCGGAAATCAAATCAACTCTGGGCGTCAAGTTGCTGTGCCGCATTGTCCGCTAAAGAGTTGTCAAATTCAAGACGAGGAAATTTGTAGGGGCTTCCCACCTCCGTGAGCGCCCGAAAGGTGCCTCGCGGAGTCTGCCGAGAAAAAGAAGGTAAAAGTAAGCAGGGGTCGTCCCGCCGTGTGTTCAATTATCATGACATCCTTTACGGATCGTTATCACGATATCCTTTACATACGATCCAGGTAGTCTGCAACGCCAGAAGGAGATGCGGATGGCTTGGAGAACAAAGAGTGTCATGGATCAACCAGTCG
>DASROI010000118.1:0-4608 GCA_035646955.1 Pyrinomonadaceae bacterium | reverse complement strand
CTTTGATTTGTGGCGATCCCAATTCCAAAACCGCAAGTGACAGTCTCGACAACGCAAGGGTCGAATCCAAAATGTACCGCTTAGCACTTTTTCTAAGTCGTTTTTGCGACGAGAGAACCGCACGTTCGAACTGGAGCAGTGTGGGCAAACTCCCTTGCTGAACAACCCCAGAATATTTTGTACGTGTCTCATCGTAACTGTGGCCAAGCGCGTCTGCATTTCACGTCGCCAAATTTTCCTGCTGGTTTGGAGGTTATTCCGCTGCCCCATTTCCAAGCGTTCGTTTAGAGCTGCGCAAAAAAGATTGAACTACTTTGCCGCGGCGTCCGGCCCACAACTGTTCGCGCAGTGTTGCACAAATTTCCCGATCCGTCCGCGCGCTTCGTTTAGAATCGCCGTTCCGACTGCCAGTTCACTTTGTTGCAGATCCCTGGTTCAAAGCGCGACCTTACATCAAATATATTGAGTTGCAAGGTTTTTCCATTTGGCTAAACAAGCCAAGTCAAATTTGCCGAAGCCGAACCTTACGTAATTTCCTCGTGCGACGCTCGTTTTAATGGCATACGGGGTTAACTAATAGTGCCAAACCTCCCCCGTTGCCGTTGCACCGATATCGTCGCTCAATCACTTGAGATCGTAGACCGCGTGACACATATTGCGGTTCACCTGCATTGTCCCGAGATCTCCGGTGGATGTCGCCAAGGAAGTGCCTCCGTTTTTATTGCCGCCACAGCTCTCATGGCAGGCGGCGCGAACTTACTTAGATCGCCTCATCCGAAAGCGTCTCGATGAGTTCTGAAGAAAATTTTCCATACCCCGCACGGGCTGCGATAGCCGGAGCGTTGTGGTCCGATCCAAGGGACTCATTAGAATGAGGCCGAGGTGCTGAAGGCAGTCTACGCCGCGCACTGATTTCAATCGATTCAGTTGCTCTTTTAGAAAGCTCAACAATTTCTTTTGATCAGTCCAAATTCTTTTGCGTGGCTTCCCGTAGTCTACGGAACTCCTCCTGCAATCGTTGCGCTTTATCCCATAGATCTCTAGACGTGGGTTGTGGCATCGCCGACTTCCTGTAGTTAGTTTGGCCCCGAGCTTAGGCTTGGATGAGGGGAGAAAGCAAACAACTCGCGATGATTTACCATAGCCGATCTAATGCGAGCGCCTGAGACCAACCGTTAATTTCCCGGATTAGGGCACTCTTTGGATCATCAGCCATCCTCCTAAAATCGTCGCATATTAGGCGCCGTTTTCGGTTCTTTCCATGCCCTGTTACATTAACCAAAGAACACTTGTTAGTAGTTCCACACCTGTATTCAACCTTCTGCCGGAGGAAAATACCCCTATCCATCAATTCCGTCTGGTACGACACGACCAAAGGTCATTTGGCCTGAGGGTTTTCGCGCGGAACGTTTAGCTGCAATTTAGGGCATGTTCTTTGCTCGTCACACGGGCATGGAGTACTACTGCGAGCATTGCTACCGTTACAGAAACGGAGACGGATACAGAGTCATTAGCGATGACTTCGGATCGGTAAGACTCGATATAATTGTCTGCTACGAGTGCTCTCTTGATGCCCGACGATTGGGCCTTCGCGCAAACAAATTGGTGGTGCCTAATGCTGTGACTGGATCCGTGCCGGGAGAGATGCCTGAGTTCGATCGCATGCTTTGACGGGGTTTCGGAGTCCAATTCTTAATCGCTCACCAACCGACACTGCTCTTCTGCCAAGCTAGTGACGAGCAAACCTGTCTGCGCTCACAGAGTAAATTTATGAGTGCCGGACCCGATTGTCTTCTCTTTTTAAAGTCTCGCCAGCTGGGCTAGTTTTCTTAAGCGTTTTTCCTTCTCTTTCTAGTTGCTGCCGCTCCTTCGCGCGTAAGCGGCGTTCTTTTCAATAGCCAGCCCGACCCACGATAGACGAAACCACAGTCAGGTGCTCGACCGCGGTATCCGAAAGACACTTCGGAGTGAGCTTATGGGTAGCGTCAAGAGTTGTGTGTAAATTGAAGGGGCCGCTGACTCCAGTTTTGATTGAGGTGGTGGAACACCGCAAAAACAATTCGCTCCAGGCTCTGAGTATGAGCCATCACACCCATAGGTCGAGTTCTTCGTCTCACTTCACGAAAAGCTCGTTCGATTAAATTGGTGGTTCTCAAGCGGCTATAGAGCTCGGTGTTTTTGATTTGAAAGAAACTTAACAGCTGATCGAAGTCTTTCTTTAAACAAGCCACTGCCTTGGGGTAGGTTTTTTTAAAACGGGAAGAAAATCGCCAAAAGGCCTCGGTCGCCTCTCGTCGGTGGGCGGCATGACTGATGCGGTTTAGAGCCCGTTTCGCCGAGAGCTGATCGATCTCTTTGACTTTGTCCAAGACGTTTCGGCTCTTATGTGCCCAGCAGCGCTGCAAAGCGATCTTGGGATAGACAACCTGTAAGGCCTGATGAAGACCCGTGCCGCCATCGGTGGCGATCAACTCACAGATACTACCCTCAAGCCCCCTTCGATACAGACCATTAAGGAAGGTTTCCCAGCAGGCCTCAGACTCACTGGCGGCGGGATAAAAATCAATCATCTCTTGGCGGCCCTGCACCGTAATGCCAAAGGCACAAAGTAAAATCTTCTTTTGGACCTTAAGCGCTCCTTTGCTCTTTAACACCACCCCGTCAAAGAACAGATAGCGGTACTGATCCTTGAGCGCACGGCCGTGATAGGAGCTCACCTCCTGATCCAAATCCCTGGCGATTCGCGAAATCGTTGCGGGGGAAACTTTCTCTCCGAGTACCGGCGCCAATACTGAAGCAGCCTTTCGAGTCGAAAGGCCCAAACAAAAACACGCTAACAATACCCGGTCCACTGAGCGGCAGCGCCTTGCGTAGCGCTCAAAAAGCCGCGTGGGAAACTTCCCCTTACGGCTTCTCGGCACCAAAAGCTCTAAATCTCCCATCTCGGTCAACAAGTGCCTCACATAATGACCGTTTCGGTAATCGTGTCGATCGCTCCCGCGCTCGTAGCGCGATACTCCCAAGTGCTGCGCCATCTCTTCATCTAAGCGGCTTTCCAAAAGCTCCTTCAAAGCTCGGCGCGCCATCGGTTTAAAGTCTCCCTCCCATTCAAATCCATTGATCTCACGGATTGCTCGCGATACATTTCTTTGCGTTGCTGGCTCGAGCAGCATCGGGGTGCCCTCCTCATGTGTGTATTGATCGTACCACTGTGGAGTTAGCACCCCTTCTGTCTTTTCCCAATCCCAAAATGATCTTGGCCTGACCCTTATCGATCTCCCGCTCATCTTTTCTCGGCCAAATGTGAAGGCCATTTTTTCTCCTGTCCTCTCTCCTCAATCCGAATTTACACAGTCTTCGTTATATCACCTCTGTTTTCAGCTACTTGACCCAAGCGTACGTTTTCGATAAGCGTTGGCCCGGCTCATTTCCACACTAGCGTCGAGCTGATTTCATCGACAGCGACTTTTGGTTGCAGGAGGCGCAACATGAAGCACGCTTTGCTGGTGATTCTTTGCTCATTCCTGTGGACCATTAGCGCAAGCGCTCAAGCCCCGTTCTATCAGGGGAAAACAATTCGCGTCATCGTCGGCACACCGCCGGGAAATCTCTATGACTTCTGGGCGCGCCTCATCGTAGAACATCTCGGCAAACACATACCGGGAAATCCAAATTTTGTCGTGCAGAATATGCCCGGGGCCGGTCACGTCGTCGCGGTGAATTATCTTTACAGCCAGGTAAAGCCGGACGGATTGACGCTGATCGGCTCTGTCATTCCATCGCTTTATTTGAATCAGCTCGTCGGCCGGCCGGAAATTCAATTCGATTGGTCAAAGTTCGAATGGATCGGCTCTCCCGCTCGCGGCAATAGCCAAATGTATATGCGCTCCGAGACGCCCTATAAAACCATCGAAGACGTGCGCACCGCGAAGGACCCGCCGAAGTGCGGCGCAACCGGCGTGACCGGACCCGATTCATATTTCCCGAAGTTGCTGAACGAGACCGTGGGGGCGAAATTCAATATTGTCACCGGCTATCCCGGTGGCACCGATATTGACCTCGGCGTGGAACGCGGCGAGATTCACTGCCGCGCCTTCACTATCGAAGCCTTTTTCGGTCGCGAGCCGTACCATACGTGGCGCAAAAAAAATTTCGTCCATCATCTATTTCAAAGCGGCGGCAAGCGCGACCCCAGGCTGCCCCAAACCCCGACCATCTTCGAGCTCATGGATCAATACAAAACGCCGGAGTCAAGCCGCAGGCTCGCAACTGTGCTACTCGGCGCCGACGACATGGGAAGGCCGATGTTTGGGCCCCCGGGTATGCCAGCTGACCGTCTGAAGATGCTTCGCCAAGCGTTCGCAAAAACGATGCAGGATGAACAATTCCGCGCCGAAGTAAAAAAGCGCAACTACGAATTCGACCCGGTCGGCGGCGAAGAACTGGACAAGTTGGCCAAGGATGTGATCGTACAACCGCCGGAGGTTATCGATCGATTGAAAAAGGTATTGGGTAATTGATCGGCCATTCGGCTGGAATGCCGGCGCGCATGCACATTTTTACGAAGTATTCCTGAGGGAGCCCTTATGAAAAGCAAGTCGCTATCGT
>DASROI010000117.1:0-7201 GCA_035646955.1 Pyrinomonadaceae bacterium | reverse complement strand
CTGTCCTACAGCGACGTCGTAAATGCCTACAAGTCAATTTGTGAGCATCGCGTTCCGACTCGGGTAAAAGCAATGGCTCGCGGGTGAAGGGGTCTCGCTAGCGGTCAACGTCGAAAAGATTAGTAAGGCTTTCAACCTTACCGGGTAGTGGTGTGTCGTGAAAGGAAGAGTTATGGACAAAAAGAGCGACAGTCAGATACAGCAACAGGTTCTGCGTGAGCTCAACTGGGATTCACGTATCGCCCTGTGTGAGATAAAAGTGGAAGTAAACGATGGGATCGTTACTTTGAGCGGAACGGTTGATAGCTATGCAAAGAAACACGCGGCGCAGGAGGCAGCACATCGAATCGTCGGTGTACTGGATGTTGCTAACGAAATAGAAGTCAGACCTGCAGGCGTGTTCACTAGGACTGATCCAGATATCGCGCGGAGCGTACGTCACGTTCTGCAGTGGGATGCTCTCGTCCCTGCCGACCAGATCGAATCGACTGTTTCCGATGGTTGGGTCACGCTCGAGGGCGAGGTAAATCGCTGGCGAGAACGCCAGGACGCAGAGCAGGCCGTTCTCAGGTTGGATGGAGTCGTTGGCGTAATAAACAAGATTCAAATTCTACCTGCGAAAATTGATCCAGACGAATTGCGTGAACAAATAGAAGACGCCTTAGAACGGCGAGCCGACAGAGAAGCCGAACGTCTGCGAATCGAAGTCAAGAATAGTTCGGTGGACCTGTTTGGCCGAGTTCACTCGTGGCAGGAAAAACGCGCCATCCTCGGATCGATTAGTCATGCTCCCGGTGTTACCGAGATCAGAGACCACCTCCGGGTGGACCCGTACTTTTAGTTGATGCCGATCGATGTAGAGCCAAACCAAACTACTTTGCATCGTTTCGACTAGTTTGTAGTGAGAGAGGAAAAATCATGACAGATAAGAAAGAGATAGCCCCGCGGCCAACTGAATTGGCCAAAACCGAAGTGAAGGACGTCGCCACACCGTTTGGGTTTATGAAACGGTTCGCGACTGACATGGAACGCCTCTTTGAGGAATTCGAAGGTTTTCGCGTTCCGCCAAGCCTTTTCGGAAGGGAGTTCTTTCCCTTCACGAGAGAGTTCGAGCATGTGGGCTGGGTGCCTGAACTCGAGGTTCTTCATACCAACGGGCAATTCATTGTGCGCGCGGATTTACCCGGCCTGAAAAAGGAAGATGTCAAGGTTGAATTAACCAATGATGTACTCACGATTTCTGGAGAACGAAAAGAGGAAAAGGAGGAAAAAAGAGAAGGTTACTATCGCAGTGAGCGCAGTTATGGCAATTTCTATCGACAGATACCCATGCCTGAAGGCGCAAAAACAGATACTGCAGTGGCCGAGTTCACGGACGGCGTTCTCAAGATAACAATGGAAGCGCCGGCTCGGGAGCCCCAAAAACGGACACTTGAAATTAAGCATGGCGACGCAGCCCAGGCAAAGGCAGCAGTTGCTAGCTAAATAGTTGATTCTTCTGAGTGCCGAGATGTAAGTCTCGGCACTCTTGTCTGTAACGAAATTTGCCTGTGAATGGGAAATTCCCGTGCGGCGAACAGTTTGCGGAAACGACCGTGGAAGAGTCCGCACTTTCCGCTTCCTTCCCGATGGCCTCGCCCTCTTGCTTCAGTCTTTTGTTCTCCTGGATGGGAGCGCTAGGCAAGAGTAGTATTTGCGTTTGGATTTCTATGCGCGCTACGCTCCAGTGCCTGGCTTATATTTGTCTGGAGTCTTCGGAAAAGAATTGAATAAAGTGTTTTAAAACCTGTCTTGACTAAAGAAGATAAGATGGACAAAGAAAAACTGCATGAAGAATTGAAACGGCTGCATGCTGATCTTCAGCAAATCGAATCGCCCGCCAATGACGATCGGGAAATCCTCTCAACATTGGCCCATGATATTCAGCGAATCCTTGAAGATCGAGGAATTGATCAAGAACAGTATCAAGGTCTAAATGATCGATGGAAAGATGCGATTACGAGGTTCGAAGCTGCACATCCCAGAGTGACTTTGCTGATGAGGCAAGTGTTGGATCAAATAGCATACCTCGGCATCTAAGATTTGGTCCCTGACGCGCCGAATATTTATGGTTCTCTTTAACCCATGATGATCTGAATACCTCTTCGCATTTGACTGCGCAAGGTCGCCTGCCTTACCGTCCACGTCCAACGCCCGGCAACTCGTCACTAGCATCTGCTTCACAGCGCGAATAATGTCTTTCTGATTATTGCGGGGTTTCGCGCTTTGATTGGTGAACTTTCCCCAGTGATCTGCTTCACATTTTTCCTTTTGCTGCCAGATCCGTCGAATCGCGCCCGGCACGTACCTTGCGCCTGTTGAGGTTGATGCTCTATTTGGGCCAGGGCCCAAAAGTGCCAGGTGAAAGGAGCGATTCAAGATGGATTCGAAACCCTTTGAGGTAAAGGAACCGTCCCACACATCGCGACGCGTCTTCTGCACTGATCTCCTCTTGACCTCCACCGCGTTAGTCCTTGCAGCGCCCGTCGCGACTAACGGCGTGTTTGCACAAGACTCGATGGTTGCATATCCGCCGAGAAAGATTGAGGGTGCCGAGGCGCTCCTGCCAGGATCGAGCCTTTATTTCGTCTACCCAACCAGAAATGATCCGGCCGTGCTGCTGCGTTCTGCAGAGGGCGAATTCAAAGCCTTTAGCCGCAGGTGCTCTCACGCTGGATGTTCCGTGGAATTCGACGCCGCTCGCCGTTGTCTCACTTGTCCCTGTCATAAGGGAGCATTCGATGCTCGCATGGGCCAGGTCATGTTTGGGCCCCCGCGGACTCCGCTCGATGAGATCGTCTTACAGGTCCGCGCGGGAGGATCAATTTGGGCCATCGGCAAAAGCTTTGGCCGAAACACAGAAATGATTGCGCACATCCTCAAAGGAGGTGATTGACATGAGATTCACTATAGAAAAATTCAGAATCAGTCGAATGGAACTAATTTACTTTGGCTTAGGTGTACTCTTGCTTCTTTTGTGGGGCATCGTTGCCAGTGGTCAGACCGGAACTCAGACCGCCAGAGTTGCGAAAGGATCTGCGCAAATTCAACAGCTGGAGGTCTACAGAGAATACCGCGGAGTGCGTCTCGGCATGACGGCTACGGAAGCAAGAGCGAAGCTTGGCGAGCCGACCATGAAAAGTGATGAGCAGGATTTCTACATCATCTCACCGACTGAAACAGCGCAGCTCGTCTATAGCGCACAAAAGGTCGTCACGATTTCTGCTGATTACACACAAGGTGCCGGGGCGCCGCATTATAAGTCCGTCGTCGGTGATAACCTTCAGCTGAGACCTGATGGATCGTCGTTCAAGATGGTGCCTTACCAATCGGAGCACTTCTGGGTGTCGTACAACAAGAGTGCCGCCACCGTACCGGTCGTGACAATCACCATCGGAACCCTGAAGTAGACGCACACGGTCTATTTTCGATCTAGTTACTTAAAGAGGGCGCTTCAAAAGGGCGCGACGCGATGAGCACTATTGTCACAAATCAGAGCGCAGTCCAAATTGAAACCGAGCTCACTGGACAGCTTCTATTGGATAACCCGTTGCTGAACAAGGGCAGCGCTTTTCCACCCAATGAGCGACGTGAGTTCGGTCTTTTGGGATTGCTTCCACTTCATACTTCCACTGCTCAAGAACAGCTCGCCCGCACTTACGAGAACTATCGCCGAAAGGAAACAGACATTGAGAAGTATGTGTTCCTGACCGCCTTGCAAGATCGAAACGAAACACTGTTTTATCGCCTTTTGCAGGAACACATCAGCGAGATGACGCCGATCATCTATACGCCAACGGTCGGCGAAGGCTGTAGACGCTACAGTCACCTATTCCGCAGGCCCCGGGGTCTCTATATTTCATATCCGAACCGTGATGAGACTCTCGAAGTCCTCGATAACGCTCCTTCCGAACCAGTCAAAGTGATTGTGGTTACTGATGGCGAGCGGATCCTCGGGCTGGGAGATTTGGGTGTGGGAGGCATGGGTATACCGATTGGGAAACTATCACTCTATTCGCTTTGCGCAGGGATTCATCCGGCCGCAACTCTTCCAATAATGCTCGATGTCGGAACTGATAATACGGAACTCCTTGAAGATCCACTGTACCTGGGTTGGCGGCATCCGCGGATCAGAGGAGAAGAGTACGACGACTTCATTGAAGCGTTTGTTGAAGCCGTTAAGCAGAAGTTTCCGCGCGTGTTGTTGCAGTGGGAAGATTTCTCAAAGCATAACGCTGCTCGACTACTGGAACGTTATCGTCATCAACTTTGCACCTTCAACGACGATATTCAGGGAACGGGCGCAGTAACGGTAGCTGGTCTATTGGCAGCTGTAAAACTGTTGAACTCCAAACTTGGGGAACAACGAATCATGATTCTGGGCGCCGGCTCATCGGCCATCGGAATCTGTGACCAGCTCGTCGCAGCAATGCTTCAGGAGGGATACTCTGAACATGACGCGAAACAGAAGCTGTGGCTAGTTGACAGCAAAGGCCTGGTCCATAACCAACGAGCGGATCTGGAAGATTCAAAACGCCGATATGCTCGACCTGCCGAGGCGCTGGCGGCGATCGATCAAGAGAGCTGCAAGTTTTCTGAGGTAGTTAAGAGTGCCAAGCCCACGATTCTGATTGGCACCTCTGGGCAGCGTGGGGCTTTCAGTCAGGACGTTGTTTGCGAGATGGCTAAGCACGTCGAGCGTCCGATCATCTTTCCACTTTCAAATCCAACTTCGAAGGCCGAGGCAACTCCGGCGGAACTTATTCAATGGACTGATGGCCGCGCCCTCGTTGCAACAGGCAGTCCATTTCGGCCAACGAGTTATGCAGGACGACTCATAAAAGTGGGCCAGTGTAACAACGTGTTTATTTTCCCCGGCGTTGGGTTAGGCGTTATCGCGTCCGGTGCAGCTCGGGTCACTGATGCGATGTTCTCGGCGGCGGCGTGTGTATTGAGCGAGTTCTCTCCAGCGTTGAAAGATCCTTATGGCCCACTGTTTCCTCCATTGGAAATGGTGCGTGAGATATCGTATCGGGTTGCGTTGGCGGTTGGAGCCGAAGCCGTCCGCTCAGGTTTAGCACTGAATATGAGTCAGGAAAAACTTGACAAAGCGGTGAAGGCTAACATGTGGTCACCGCGCTACGTACCGCTAAAACACTCGAGCTAGCCAGAATACAGAACCATGAGCGAAGCGATTGTCCCTACACCTGGTTTCGACTTTTATTGAGAGTCAATTTAACGGTCGGTACGAGCGCAACATCTTCATGTAACTCGCTCTTTCAAAAGCGGCAGGTTCGGCGCACTTTTCCTGGCTGAGCGCACCAACCAGTTGTATCACGCTTTCATATTCATGCTCGTTTAGCCAAAGCACCAGATCATTCAAAACCTGTCCTATCCTTTTCATTCCTTTTTGCAGCAGCTCGGAAGCCATCATCGTCACTCTAGCACCAGCCATTAATCCCTTGAGAACGTCGTGCGAAGTGTGAATACCGCTAGTGATGGCAAAATCTACGTTCAACCGGCCGTACAAAATTGCGACCCAGCGCAATGACAATCGCAAATCGTCAGAGTTACTTAGCACGAGTTGTGGTGTCAGTTCGAGGTGTTCCAAATCGAAATCGGGTTGGTAGAAGCGATTGAACAAAACAAGCCCGTCCGCTCCTTGTTCATGGAATCGACGGGCCATGTTCGCGATGGAGCTGAAAAAAGAACTGAGTTTCACTGACAGCGGAATCGTTGTTACTTCTCGTACAGCCGAGAGAATTTCAAGATGTAATCGTTCAATATCGAGACCTGGGATTTCAATGTTCGTTGGCAGATAATAGATATTAAGCTCCAGAGCGTCGGCGCCGGCTTCCTCTATTAATGCAGCGTAATCCGTCCAGCCACCCACCGACGCTCCATTCAAGCTACCTATGATCGGAATATCAACCGCCTCTTTCGCGCGTCTAATCAGATTCATATACTCGTCGGGACCAATATTGTAGCCTTGCATGTCAGGAAAATAACCAAGCGACTCAACGTAACCGTCGATTCCATGCGTCAAGTGACGGTCAATGTAATAGCTGTCAAAGCCAACTTGTTCTTCAAACAACGAATACATAACGACCGCGGCAGCTCCGGCATCTTCGAGACGGCGGATACTATCCACACTGTGTGAAAGCGGCGACGAGGAGGCAACAATTGGATTTTTCAAAACCATGCCAAGGTAATTAGTCGTTAAGTCCATGGCAGCCTCTTGCGCGAAAAATCTTCTCCTACTTGCGGTACTCATGAATGCTGGTGCGACGAGCGATGGACGTCAGCGAGTACGGCTCGCGACGGTCGCAGAACAACCAGCTCGGGATGCTCCCTGCGAAATTCTTGCGCTATGTAGCAGTTCCAGCAAACCGGGGAATGAGTCTCCATCACGTTAGGCAGCTGGTCCAAACTAAACGCACTCCACTCCCGCAGCTCTCCGTCAGGGCTTAGCAGAGCCGGTCGGTGGTCCAACCAGTGAAGTTCGTGGAAAACGTTCTTGCAGTAGATACAACTTTTGCCACGATACCACTGCATTAGCATCCCCCTAACCAGACATTGTTCCGGATCTATTTCTAGATCCATCAAGCACTCTTGCCCGCACTGTGCATTGTTCGGCCAGCGCGAGCAGTTTTCGAGTCGAATATCGGGAAGACCCACCGTGGCGGTCAACGACGCATGCAGGGAATCAATCCTGACTATTACCGGCTTCTTAGTTTCAGGGCAGGTAACGATTCGGGGGCCTCGATATTTTGAGAAAGCCCGAATCACCCAGCGAATGCCGAACCAGAGGGTCACGGCCCCCAATACTATTGCTACCAATGAGGTTATCGCGGTGTCCATTGTTTTGCCCTCCATTTCCGGGTTTTTAAGAGTTGACTGACTGTGTAAGCATCTGCCTTTTGTTACGCTTAACCGTTGACAGTTCTTACGTTTGAAAGCGCAAAGAACATGCCGTGGAAAGCACCGATATTTGACTGGAATTTACCTGATCTTTGAGACGGTGATGAGTAACATTGCGCAGTCGATGGGGGAAACTCCACTAACTGGTAGTTACAGCGAATAGATTACTGCGCAATGATTCTGAGAATGACTCCCGCCGCATAGGCCAGACCGGCGGCTATTGCGCCGACGCTAAGAGTTA
>DASROI010000116.1:0-17136 GCA_035646955.1 Pyrinomonadaceae bacterium | reverse complement strand
GTCATGGCCAATATTTGCAGAACAGTGCATGCTCATCACTCCTCGTTGAGGAAGGAGGTAATTCATCAGAGTGAAAGCGCTCTTCTTTGTCTCGCCTGCATATGAAGTGCCGCCGATCAATACTAGTTTCTGGCTGAAATCCATCAAGATGAACGTGGGTGAACGCGTGCCATCCCGCTGAGGATCCGCTTGAAAGCTCGGAAAGTTGATTATCGTAAACTGAGGTTGATGTGGTTCCGCTTCTGCACTACTAATAAACATAGTGCGCGCAAAAAGCGAGTGCCAGGCCAATTCAGTAATGACTCGGATGGGTAAACGGAAATTCTGATCGGCGCCGACGAACGTGTCCTGAACGAAAAGATCCCGTCCGGTGGCATGGGCCATCATACGGTCTTTAAGCGCGTTGAACTTTTCTTGAGGAAAATCCTTATTTACGTCGCCCCAAAATACTTTATCCGCGCTATCCGGTTCTCGGACAATTGCTTTGTCTTTTGCTGCTCGACCGGTGTGCTCCCCGGTATCGACGATCATTGCGCCGTGATCTGAAATAATACCTTCGTTACGTCGAGCGATTTCTTCGTATAGTTCCGACGGGTTCAAATTCCAGTAAACGCGGCCCGGGTTTCTAATACCGTAATTATCCAACTCATATTTTGTGTTCTTGCGACCCTGGTTTTGAGCTACTGTTTCGGAGGCAATCGAAGCCATAAAGGTTCTCCAGCGGGTGATTTCGTTCTGTTCAAATGTGAAGTAGCAACAGCTCAGGAGCCCTGCGCAGTGTCTTTACGATGCTTGGCAAGCTCGCGTAACGCATCTGCGAAATCCCGGGCGGCCCGCTCGATACGGTCGGCACTTGCACTCAAAGAGTCGTCGTCGACAGGTGAGCGCACTGCTACTATTGCCAAAGCCGACTCTACTTGTTCGATAAGTCGGTTTGCTTCATTTTCAGTTTCCTGCTCGGCGCGGGTTTTTTGGGAAGCGGTTGCCTGCTGGCTCATACTTGAATTCATGACAGAACGTAAAAATAAATAATGATTAGTGCCGTTGAAGTTTATTAAGGCAGTAAGTCTTACATTTTGAGTCGATTCAGGCAAGTCTACTCGTTTGGAGTGCCTGGGCCTGGCGTCTTTTTTTTGGATTTCCGGCAAGAATCTGCATCGTTCAGCAGGCACATTCCCAAAGTCTTCTACCTTATGTTTGAGTCAAGAACCGAAAAGAACACAGAAAAAAAGTTTACTTCAGCTGAATGGAATTTGATTCGCAAGCTGGATACGCCCGCTCGGGTTCAGCGATATTTCACCAAAATGCCCTACAACTGGGAAAGCAGAGGGGCCACCATGCGCTCCTTCAGAGAGGTCCTGAAGTCCGGTGAGGCTCACTGCCTCGAGGCCGCCGTAAGTGCGGCAGTTATCCTGGAGCAACATGGGTATCCACCTTTACTACTGGACCTCGAATCGCAGGACCTACTGGACCATGTCTTATTCGTTTTTCAAGAGAATGGACTTTGGGGTGCGGTTGCACGTTCTCGTGACTTTGGGTTGCACGGGCGCCGGCCGGTGTTTCGGTCCATTCGAGACCTGGTTTGGAGCTATTTTGAGCCGTATGTTGACCTGACCGGACGGATTAAGGGGTACGGCGTCACAAGTTTATACGAGTTGGGAAATTACGATTGGAGATTTTCAAGTCGAAAAATGACCAGGATCGAAAATCATCTCCGAGCAATCCCCCATAAAAGACTACGCTCCTCGGATCTGCGATATGCGACGCTTTTGACGCGTTATCAGGAGTACAAGAAGCGCTATCCAACCCGCTCTCCCAGGTATTATCGCGGTCGCGACAAATGGATGATGTAGTTTGCTTTTTGGTCTATATCGAATAATCCGGCTTTTGTCTGCGCACCTCCTCAAGAAGAATGATCAAGGCACGTTATATGTTCACGAGCGGCTATCTGGACCAGTACTAACACACACAGGTAGGCGAGTTGTTCACCTCGTACTTTTTTCCCGATCTTACTTTTTCAGTTGACGAAGTATTTGGCGGTTAATCATGTGCGGATTCCAACGGTGGCGATGCTGCTTGTCGCTTCTCGCGAGCATCGGCGAGCATGTGAACGACGACTGCGAGGATAATGATTCCGCCGCCAAGTAGCGCCCACTCGGACGGTCTCTCACCCAGCGCTAGAAACACCCATACGGGGTTCAACACCGGCTCGATATAGCCCATGATTCCAGCATCGAGAGATCTTACGCCACGAGCCATCGCAATGGTGAAGAACGTATAGGCAACGCCGATCTGGACCACCCCGAGATAAATCACACTCAATAAGTCGTGCGAGTTGATGCCTTGTACCGCTGCCAATCCCCAGGGCGCCGTTAGCAAGACAGCTAATAGATTCCCATAAATAACCGAAGAGGCCCTGTTTACATCTCTCGCACGAGGATGTCTCAACAAAAGAAAGTAGAGAGCAAAGCAAAATCCGGAAGCGAGTGCGAGGATGTTTCCAGTCACATCCTGCGGGCGTAATTGGCCCACAAAGAACAAAGTCATTCCGCCAATACAGATCAAAACCGTGATGAGATCTCGAAAGCGAAACTTCTCCTTGTAAAAAAGTGGCTCAAAGATCAAGAGATAAACTGGCGCCGTGTATTGAAGAAAGATTGCATTTGCAGCGGTAGTCTCCTTCGTGGCGAGAACGAAGAGAATTAAGAGGACCGCATAAAGTACGGCGCCAGCAGCACTAACTAAATTGATACCGAAACCTTCTCGTCTCGTGAAAAGGGCTACCGTGAAGAAGGCAAAAAAGGACCGGAAAAACGAGAGTTCAAGACCTGAGAGCTTGGTCCATTTGATGAAAAGACCTCCCGTGCTCCACAACAGCGCAGCAGCCACAACATAGAGTAACGGGGAGAACTTTGTTGAATGGGTCAAGGCTGCTTTTGCGGAAGTCGATTATTTTTCATTGGTCATGTTCCAGTTCTCATTTTCCATTTGCTGAAACGAAGTTTCAATCGCGTTCTTAAGACTGGTGCAAACTGAAACAGGCTGAATGACCAATGATGGTTTCGTTGTGCTTCGCAAAAAAGAACGTTCTGAAATTAGGGTACCGCGAGCGAAGCGACCGGATGGTACACTCAACTTAAATACATAAACCTTCAAGACTGGTTCGTTTGAGTGTACCATCCGGTCGCTTCGCTCGCGGTACTCTACTTGGACACCCTAATCGCTCTAAAACTCGGGTGCGGAAGCGCTCTTGGTTGTCCCGTTAGTAGCTGGAGCCTCGACACTAGCTGCTTGCGAACGGAGGTATTTACCGAAGACACCATTCCAGGGTGGAATAACAATAGACACTGCGCCATGAGCTTGCGCCTGACAAGCAAGACGGATGAGCGGCTTGGGTTCAGGCGAGTCGATGTATCCGAATTCTTTGATCTTCTTGCCCTCACGCGCAGCAACATCCGACAACTTTTCAGCTCCACCCAAGACTCCAACCCAGCAAGTGCCGCACGATGCTGATCGGCATTCAACCGGGATTGGCCCTTCCGTCCGTCGCGGATCAATTTCTCGCCAATTTTTTGATTTATCGCCGGCCGCTCCCCACGCGAGATCTTGAATATTGTTCAGGCGATACCGAGCGTCGTTCTCGTTTTCATCGTAGGTCACCGTCCATTTTTTATCGATTGTCTTTAAGAACCCGAGTAAGCCCTGACTATCATCCTTTGCACGCTCACTCAAAACCTGCTCGGGAGACTTTCGCGCATGCTTCTTGTCAAGCAACATCCTGCCTGGGCCATCAAACGCTGAGACGCCCACTTGCTGCACAGTCATGAATGCAACTGCAGTGATACCCGCGAGTAGAGAATTATTAACCTTCAGCTTCTTACCGACCGCAGCAGCTATCGTAAGAATTTGATCAGACAAACGAGTCGTTGCGTCGTTCTCAAATTCTCGTGCGTGCTGCTGGACTGCCGCCCTAACCTCGGGCCAGTAACGATGTCCATAGAGAAACGTGTGCGAAGAATCAATCTGATCTCGCAACCGATAATTCCCCTGCAGCAGCAACACTCGTGCGAGTTGCTCAGGATCGTCAGCATGATTTAGCGCTTGAAACAATCCGAGCGGGTAAAAGGCAAACCAGATCTGGGTTGCATTCCGATCTACCTCGTGAATAGATCTGAGCAAGATCGTTAAGGTTGCGGCCCACGCCTCTTCATCATGTTCATTTAAGAAGCTCTCAAACGGCGTCAAATCAATAGTCATAGAAAATACATTCGTCCTTCAAATCACAGTCAATAATTGTCTTTTACGAACCTGCAATTAAAGCATATCGACAGGCGAACGTCTCACCGTCCTCGTCACACTTTTGTTTGATTTGTTCGCCTAAGGGACTTATTGAGCCGTGCGAGCATTGACAACACCCAGTCACCGGAGTAAAAGTCAATTCTACCTACCCCTAGGCGATCTTCCCGGACATTCAAAAACTCAGGAGGTCTGTTTGACATGGATGCGAATCGACCAGAAGTTGCGAAAGAAGGACGGACTTTTGATAGCGCCTATAGCTTTTCGTTTAGCATTGCACTAGGTTTACTTCTATTTTTAGCCGGGCTGGTCATCAGCCTTACTCTTGGTCAAAGTGCTACCATCGGCCTTATTTTCGGTGTTCCGCTGCTAATCGCCGGTCTGGTCCTGCCACTTTTTATGATGCGTAACCTATTCCAGCGCAATGAAATAACCGGCGAGTGCCCCTTTTGCGGTGCCGGCATCAACACCACGGACGCAACTATCCGGCTTAACTGCCCAGCCTGTAAAAAGTTGATTGAGGTGAGAGAGTCAACCCTGCACCGCGGCGAGTAAGTTTAGATGCCGATCGGCAACCAACCACGCGTCCAGTAATCGCTGAACGTTAGGGCGAACAGTATCGCCATCCAAAACAAAGCCGCAGCCACGATGACCCATATTAATCGCGAGCTGTAACGCACGTGCATGAAGTAAAGCACCACGAAAGTCGCCTTCGTGGTTGCGATCAAAAGCGCTATAGGTGTGTTGAGAGCGAGCGTTCGATTGCCGATGTGGAAGGTGAAATCCTGGAAGGCTGCCAATACAGTGAGCAGGGTGCCAGCCAGCAGCACCATAAAAATCGTCAAGTAAACTCTTACTGAAACTATATGTTCGCTCATGGCTGACTCACTTTACCCACCATGTCCAAAGTGTCTTCCTAATAAGTAAAGCAACGGGAATAAGAAAATCCAGACGATATCGACGAAGTGCCAGTAGAGGCCAATAATCTCTACTGGACTATGGTACTCCGGATCAAAGCGCCCTTTCAGAGAGTAGATCAACAGAAATGTCAGCAATCCGGCGCCGATAATCATGTGCAGCGCGTGCATACCGGTCATCGCAAAGTAGATCCAGTAAAAGAGCTCCACCTGACGAAGCGTCGCCCCTGGCAACAGCTCGATCGCATGCGGATTGGGTGGATCGCCCTCGTGATGGACGTGAGGATCAAAGGGATGACTGGGAATCAAATGACCGGGGATTAAAGCACTCTCATACTTGTCGTAATACTCAAACGCTTTTACGCCAAGGAATGTAAGTCCGAGGATGAGGGTCAGAACCAGACAAAGGATCTGAGGCTGCCTTTTCCCAACCTGCGTAAAGTAAACAGCCAACGCCATCGTCAAACTACTCAAGATCAGAACACCCGTGTTCAGCGTTCCCAACGTGATGTCCAGGTGATTACTTGCCGAAGCGAATGCTTGAGGGTAGGTGGACCTGTAAAGCGTATATGCTAAGAACATTCCACCAAAAAACATGATCTCAGTAACGAGAAAGACCCACATGCCCAGCGTACCAGCTTCACGTTGCTGCTCCATGTTCTCAAAATGGTGCTGCAAAGCCGGATGGCCGTGAATCTCTTCCGCTGTTGCGTGACTCTGAATCAAAGTAGAAGCTCTCCGTTACCTAATAAACCTCTGTCCACACCTGGTTAAGCAGGCTGCTCAAGCTCGCTTCCGAACTTGCCAATAATCTCGGTCTCCTCGGGTGGGGCAAACTCGTAAGCTTCCCACGTTACGACTGGGGTTACGTCAAAATTCTCTGTTATTGGCGGTGACTGTGTACGCCATTCGAGACCGGGAAGGTGCCACGGATTTGATTCCGCTACTTTTCCGTATCTCATGGACCAGACAAAATAGATTGCCGGTATCAACATCCCAAGACCAAGTATGGACGCGCCTGCGGATGAAAGAACGTTGAAGACTTGAAATTCGGGTGGATACGCGTGATAGCGGCGCGGCATCCCAAGGAAGCCCGCCACAAACTGCGGCAGAAAAGTCAGGTTGAACCCAACGAAAATGACAAGTGCACTAAATCTACCCCAGCCTTCTGGATACATACGTCCGGTTATCTTAGGCCACCAATAGTGCAGCCCTCCGAGATACCCCATGAGCGCCCCACCCACCATGATGTAGTGGAAGTGAGCAACCACGAAGTAGGTATCGCTCAGATGAACGTCAAGCGCTAGCGCTGCCAGGAACAGACCGGTCATTCCACCAACGGTGAATAAACCGATGAATCCAAGAGCGTAAAGCATCGGCGTGTCGTATGAAATCGACGATTTATAAAGTGTTGCGGTCCAGTTGAACACTTTAATCGCTGATGGAATAGCTACCGCAAAGCTCAAGAACGAGAAGATCATTCCGGCATATACAGACTGGCTCGTAACAAACAGATGGTGGCCCCACACCAGGAACCCGAACACTGCGATTGCCAGGCTCGAGAAGGCGACGAAGCGATAGCCGAAAATGTTCTTGCGTGAGAAATTCGCGATCAACTCACTGACTACACCCATTGACGGGAGAACCATGATGTAAACAGCGGGGTGCGAATAAAACCAGAACAAATGCTGAAAGAGAATTGGATCGCCCCCCAGTGCAGGATCAAAGATGCCGACACGGGAGACGCGCTCAAACGCAAGCAACAAGATTGTGATGGCGATCACTGGTGTACCGAGAATCATCACAAGGCTGGTTGCGTAGATCGACCACAGAAACAACGGCATTCGAAACCACGTCATGCCCGGCGCACGCATGGTGTGAATGGTAACAATGAAGTTTAGTCCGGTCAGAATCGACGAAAAGCCGTTGATAAAGATCCCCAAGCCTGTAGCAACTACATAAGAGTTTGAAAACGTTGTGCTGAAAGGAGTATAGAAGGTCCAACCTGTATCAACACCGCCTGCGAGTAGCGCATAGATCGTGATCACACCGCCGATAAGATAGATATACCAACTGAGCAGATTTATACGCGGGAAAGCGAGATCTTTGGCGCCGATCATCATTGGCACCAGAAAATTTCCGAGCGTGGCCGGAATTGACGGAATCAAGAAGAAAAAAATCATGATGATTCCGTGTTGTGTGAATACCTTGTTGTAGGTAGTTGACTGCAGAAAGTCGCCTTGTGGAGTTAACAATTCCAGGCGAATCATGAGTGCGTAGAGCCCACCAATAAAGAAGAAGAAAGTGATGGAGCCCAGGTAAAGTAGTGCAATGCGCTTATGGTCTTTTGTCAGCAACCACGACTTCAGGCCATACGTAGCATTAAGGTAATTGACCCGCGATGGTGGTGGTAGCTCGAATTCTTCTGCTTTCATAACTTACGACCCAAAGACTTATTGACCTGCGGCCGGCCTGTTTGGTTGCGCCGGCGAAGCAACTGGTCTCGGCGCTGCTGACCCGGATGCTGCCGGGCTCGCAGTACCTTGAGGCTGACTTGAACCTCCTGGCAACGACTTGATAAAAGCTAGCAATTGCAAAAGCTGGTCTTCGCTAACCTGACCTTGAAATGTCGGCATGATTGGACCAAAGCCTTCAACCAGCTTAGCTTGTGGATTCAGAATCGACTCACGAATGTAAGCTTCGTCAGCAACAACTTCCTGGCCGCCGACAAGTGGCGTCTTGCGACCTACCAATCCCGCCAAAGTTGGGCCACGACCGCCCTCACCATTGGCGCCATGACATGAAACGCACCCAAGTGTTTGATAGAGCTGTTGACCAGCCGCGGCCGGACTGGCCGAGTTGATATTTCCGCTGAGCCAGTTGTCGAACTCTCGCGGCTCCATCACTATCACTGAACCGATCATGCCTGAGTGATTCATACCGCAATACTCAGCGCAGAAAAGGTGGAACGTTCCCGTCTTGGTAGCCTCAAACCACTGCGTGGTGTATTTACCCGGTACAACGTCAGCTTTCATTCGGAACGCCGGCACAAAGAAATCATGAATAACGTCTTCGGTGGTCATGATCAACTTGATCTTTCGACCGACGGGAACGTGAAGCTCATTTATCTCTCGCTGGCCCGTTGAATGCTGGATCTTCCACATCCATTGTTTCCCAACTACGTAAACTTCAACGGCGTTATCCGGCGGATGGTATTGCTGGAAGTACACGCTCGAAGCCCAGCCGAAGATCGTCATCGATATCAAAAAAGGAATCACGGTCCACAATGTTTCGAGCTTATGCGAACCTGCAATCGGACGAGGTATTTCGTAAGGACTTCGGCGACGATAGCGGATGACAAAAAAGATTAGAATTCCTGAAATTAACAGGGTAAAGAAGAGCGTTATTCCAGACAGGTAGAAATAGATAGCGTCGACCTTCCACGATAAGGTGGAAGCACTATCAGGCACTAGCGGAATCCAGGACTGCATTACTAGGCCATGCCTCCCGTCTTCAGTTCGACTGGTGTTTGCGGGCGGCGACGAAGCAAGAAAAACATACTGACAATTCCAATCACGGTGATGACGCCGGCGACTCGCATGACGTTCATGATCGCCGCACCATATCGACCAGTCGCCGGATCGTAGTGATAGCAATAAAGCAGCAGTTGATCGACAGGCGACCCAATCTTGTTTTGTGCTGATTCAATCAGTCCGAGCCGTAAGTCCCGGGCCGGATAATCGATTCCGTAGAAGTAGCGAGAAAGCTTACCCTGCGGCGTCGCTAACATGATTCCACTCGCATGAGCGAACTGACGAGTTGATTCGTCATAGTGATAGCGAAATCCAACCGCGTCAGTAATCTTTTCAATACTCTCACGATCACCAGTTAGAAAATGCCAACCATTGCTCGCATCAGAGCGCATCTTTGCGGGAAGAAAGTCAACATAGATTTTCTTCTTAGCACTCGCCAGCGTCGGAGTCTCTCGTGGATCGAAGCTGATTGTAACGACGTCATATTCTTTTCCAATTTGAAACGGCAAGACTCTAAAAGATGTGACCATGCCGTTCAGCACCTGAGTGCAAAGCATTGGACAATCGTAGTAAACGAGCGAAATGACAACCGGCTTTTCATGAAAGAACTGGCCCAACTTAACTGGAGTGCCATTCTCGTCATTGAACTGAAGATCCAACGGCAACTGCTGATTCAACTTTTGCTCGATCTTCACATCCCTCAGGGCCGTGGGTAAGCCAGTCGAGGTGGTTCCGCTCTCAGGCCGCGCGCCGTACAGCGGCGAACTTGGTCCCGGCGGACCGGCCTGACCCATCACGTTTACAAAAATGGCCAACACACAGACTGTTATCGCCAGGAAATTCTTCGTGACGGTACGTTGCCATCGAAAATTGTTACTGATTACTTCCATTTCCCTCGATAACCTCTCTGACCCCTGCTTACTGCAAACGCTTTTCACTCACACGGCCGGAACTGGCGGCCGTGGGAAAACTGACGGCAAAATCATGGAGCTTGCCAGTACCACTGGAAGGGCGCACCGGTAAGCCTTCTGCGGCAATCTTTTTGATCGCTTCGTTAATGGGCATCGAAACAGGCTTCCCCGACTGATCCTTCAAGGTACCGTCAAGCTCTTCGGTCCACTGCTTATTAAGCTCGTCGAACTCGGCAGCAGGCTTCTTTAGTTCGAGGTTCACTGTTTGGCCGCTTTGAAGTGTGACTCCAAACCCCGGTGCACTTTGAAGACGCGGCTCGGGTGGCAGTCGCTCGCCTTTCTGTAAGGCCATTGGCCCAGGCGGTTTCTCTCGAGCCTGTTGCGATTGAAAGTAGTCAAACAAAAGCCACATGCCGATATAGATAGCGACGGTGACCACAGTCAGCGCTACGACAAACGTCAAGACGCCTGACACACTGACATCGCTCCTCTCGTGCGTGACTTCGACGTTGCGAATATGCGAAACGTCAGGCGTTTCAGTCTGGTGTCCGTCTTGCTTCATAACAAAAGTCAATCAGTGTCCATGCGCGCCGGCGGCTGCCTGTTCCAGCACGCTCTCGTATTGCGGATCGTTAATCGGAATCAATGAACGCTTGCCCAACTGCCAGGCGAAAAATGCCAGCCAGACACCGCCAAACGCAATCGGCGCAACCAGATCCATCCAACTAATATGGAAGTGTTCACCGGTAAACGCGGGAACGAGCATCCACAGCAGATCGATATATCGCATCACCAAAATTACGATCGCAATGATGACGAGCTTATTCGGATCGCGCTTAATTCTTCTCGATAGCAAAAACAGGAAAGGCGCTGCAAAATGCAGGATGACGATTGCCAATGCTATCCCGCCCCAGACGCCATGAGTTCGCTTGAGATACCAGCCAATCTCTTCCGGTAGATTGCCGGACCAGATGATCAGAAACTGCGAGAAGGCGAAGTAGGCCCACAGCATTACTAGCGCCAACAGCAGCTTTCCATGATCGTGAAAGTGGAGTGGCGCCACAATTCGCTTCATCGGTTCTTCTTTCGAAAGAACCGCCATTACTGCGATCACAAAAGCCAGCGCGCTCAAACTCCAGGCCGCAACAAAAATAAAACCGTAGATCGTTGACGACCATTCAGGCTCAAGCGACATGTACCAGTCAATTGCAGCAAATGAGACCGAGAAAATTAGAAAGACCATTCCCGGCCCACTCAGCAGTCGCATGTTCTTGGTGTAGCGCCGTTCGGCGGTTCGATCCTGCAAAAGCGACCACTTATTGAGGAAATAAGCGAATACCATCCAGATCGCGAAATATAAAACAGCGCGAGTAGAGAAGAATGGCAGATTTAGGAACCCGTGTTTAAATTTAACTATGGGCTCAGTTTCGAGGACTTCCGGCCGCGTCCATTTGTAGAGCCAATGCGAACCAAGAATAATCGGTATAAACAGAACCGCCATTAAGGGCAGCGTTCTGGTCGCAGCTTCGAGCACACGTCTAATGACGAACCCCCAACCACCGCCAGTCAAATGCTGAAGCATCAAAAGGGCCAACGATCCAACGGCAATGCCGGTCCAGAACGTAAATCCAATGATGTATGAATGAAAAAATTGTTCTCGGCTAAAGACCATCCCGACCAGTAATAAAACAAAGCCTACAACCCCAACTAATAATGCCGGACGCTGGTAGCGCGCAAAACTTGGAGGATTGAACGAGGCGCTCATCTACCTTTGTCCTCCGGCTGAGGGGGATGGCGCAGCTGCAGGCGAACTGGTTGCGGCTGCCGCAGTCTGCTGGCTCAACTGTAAAGCCCGAATGTAAGCGATGATGGCCCAACGATCCTGCACCGGGATTTGTGGCGCATATGCAGGCATCGCTCCCCAACCATTGGTGATGGCATCGAAGAAATGGCCCACGGGAGCCTGGCGCAGGCGATCATCGTTAAATGAAGCTGCGCGCCGGTAACCACGACGCACTATCATGCCGTCCCCGTTTCCAGTCTTTCCATGACAGACCGAACAAAAAATGTTGTAGCGCTCCTGTCCACGTAGGACCACCTCTTCATTAACCGGAAACGGAAAGGTGTCGACGTCATCTGGAAACGCACTTTGAGGAGTGGACGTAGTTGGTTGGGTTACCGTACCCGAACTGGTCGCGCTCTTTTTACCGGTAAAGAAAGCTGTATCTTCACGCAAGTAGCCACGCGCAATCGTGCCCTCAACCGGCTGTCGGCCTGACAAACCATCTTTGAAAAAACTCGAACTTCGAAACGGCTTCATCTTGGGCTGGTCCTGCATGTCGCGCCGGCATCCGGTCACAAACACACTAAGCAGTGCGAACATTCCGCACGCCAGCAAGAGGCGCGTGGTTCCGTGATTCACCTTTACTCTATTAGCCGTTCTACTGCCCATCAAACTTGTCTCTTAAACCTCAACATCGACCACGTCTTGCGCGCCCAGGTTCCTAAACAGCGACACCACTGATGCGTGATCAAACTTGGGGTCATTTGCTTCAACAACCAGGAAGAAGCGATCACGTGTTGCCAACGCAAAGTTCGGCGCATTAAAAACCGGGTGATAAGGCTGCGGCAGCTTATTCAGCACCAACATTCCAAGCACCGCCGAAAACGCCGCGACGAGCACTGTGCATTCGAATGTAATCGGGATGAAGGCCGGCCAGCTGTTAAATGGCTTGCCACCAACATTCAACGGATAATCAATTACTTCGATCCAGTACTGCATAAAAAACCCGCCAAGACCGCCCAACAACCCACCGATGAAAACAATTAACGGCAAACTTGTATGGGTAAATCCGATCGCTTCAGAAAGCTCCTCAATCGGGTAAGGCGAATAACCATTGATGCGCCGATAACCAGCCTCGTAGGTTTGGCGCGCGGCCGCCACCAATTCATTTGGGCCTTCAAATTCCGCCATCACTCCATAAAGCGGAGGCTCATGGCGGTGATGCGCATGAGAGTGCGTAAAGGTAGGCGAAACTCGGAGCAACTCCGCGTCGTCTCTGCCGTCGCCTGATGGTCTGTCTCTATCGTCTTCCGCCATAACTCAGTATTGCGCTCACCTACTCCTCGACTTCTGCTTCCGGAAGAATCGTGCGCATCTCAAAAATTGAAATCATCGGCAAGAACCTGATGAACAGGAACAACAACGTAAAGAAGAATCCGATTGTGCCGACGAACATGGACCAATCCCACATCGTCGGCTGGTACATACCCCACGACGAGGGCAGGAAATCTCTATGCAAACTGGTGACAACAATCACGAATCGTTCGAGCCACATTCCAATACTTACTATGAACGATATGATCCAAAGAGCCACCAGGTTTGATCTGATCTTCTTGGACCACAAAAACTGCGGCGTCACGATGTTGCAGAGGATCAAAGACCAGTAATACAGGTGGTAAGGTCCATGCATTCGATTCCAGATCATGTAGCGTTCGTACTTGTTTCCGCTGTACCAACCAAAGAACGCTTCCATGATGTAGCCATAGCCGACAATCAAACCGGTAGCCAACATGACCTTTGCCATGTTGTGCATATGGCGCATCGTGATAAAGCCTTCCAAGCCGTAGAACTTTCGCAACGGAATCGTCAGCAACAACACCATTGCAAAACCGGCGTAGATAGCACCAGCTACAAAGTAAGGCGGAAAAACCGTGGCGTGCCAACCGGGAACGATGCCGACCGCGAAGTCAAAACTAACAATGGTATGGACCGAGAGCACCAACGGCGTGGCGAGTCCCGCCAGCAGCAAGTACGCCATTTCGTAGCGATGCCAGTGACGAGCGGAACCTCGCCAACCCATCGCCAGCAATCCGTAGATCATTTGAAAGGGCTTGCTGCGAGCGCGATCACGCAAGGTCGCAAAGTCGGGTATTAAGCCCACAAACCAGAACATCGCCGAAACAGTTGCGTACGTCGACACCGCAAAAACGTCCCACATCAGGGGGCTGCGAAACTGCGGCCAGATGCCCATTGTGTTGGGATACGGAAATAGCCAGTACGCCAACCAGGGTCGACCTAGGTGGAATATTGGATACATTCCCGCCTGTGCGACCGCGAATAACGTCATCGCTTCAGCGAAGCGGTTGATCGAGGTGCGCCACCTCTGACGCAGTAAGAGAAGAATTGCAGAGATGAGCGTGCCAGCGTGACCAATTCCGATCCACCAGACGAAGTTAAGAATGTCGATGCCCCAGGCGATTGGAATGTTGACACCCCACAATCCGATACCGACGAATACCAGATTCGTAATTGCCAGCAACATCAACTGGAACAGAATGAAAGAAATGGCAAAACCAAAGAACCATGCCAGCGACGTCTTGCGCTTTAAGACGATCGAGCTAATTTTGTCCGTAACAGATGCGAACGTCAGCCCGGGATCAATAACCGGCGACGTCGAGTGCATCGGCCCTTCCATGTACGGTTTTTGTGGTTCGTCAGCCATTTTCTAAAGATTCTTATTAGTCAGTGCAATAGGACCTATATGACCGATAGGACCTATATTCTTTCCCCCAACTCAGATCTCGGGATTTGGATTCTTTAGTTCCTTCAAATAGGTGGTCCGAGGCTTTGTATTCAATTCATCCAACAGCGAGTAGTTACGCTCATTTGCCTTAATCTTCGAGACGCGACTATTCGGGTCATTCACATCTCCAAACACAATCGCTTCGGTCGGACACACTGCCTGGCATGCAGTAACAATTTCCCCGTCCTGCACCTTTCGCCCATCAATCTCAGCTTGAATCTTTGCACCCTGAATTCGCTGCACACAGTAAGTGCACTTCTCCATCACACCACGACTGCGAACGGAGACATCCGGATTCCTCATCAACTGATAGGTCGGCGTGTCCCAATCCTGATAGAGGAAAAAATTGAAGCGTCGCACTTTGTAAGGGCAGTTGTTTGAACAGTACTTGGTCCCAACACAACGGTTGTAAACCATGTCGTTCAACCCTTCTGCACTATGCACTGTTGCGTGAACTGGACAAACAGGTTCGCACGGTGCGTTTTCGCAGTGCATACATGTAACCGGCATAAAGCCCGTGCCCTCAGGCTTGCTGGGCTCCATACCTTTGAAATAAGTATCGACACGAATCCAATGCATCTCGCGACTACGAGCAACCTGCTCCTTACCAACTACGGGGATATTGTTTTCCGACTGGCAGGCAATCGTGCACGCGTTACAGCCCACGCAGTTGTTCAAATCGATCGCCATTCCCCACGCATAGTTGGGAGCGTTATCGGCCTGGTTCTTATAGGGATACTCCGGATAAATCGATTCGTGAGGATGCTCTTTTTTCTCGGGAGTATTGCGGAACTGCTCAAGCGTTTCAGAGAGAAGAATGTCGCGCTCTTCTTTGCTGAAGTTCGGATCCTCCATGTTGAAATGGAGCTGGGTGGTCGATAGTTCGTACGTGTCCCCCGTCTTGCGAACTTCTATTCCGTTCGGAAACCAGGGAGCGTACGAGGTTCGTAATTGATAAGCATCAAAACCGACAGGCTTATCAGCGGTAGAACTACCAACATTACCCGCTACTGTCCGGCCATACCCGAGATGGATCGTCAACACGTTGTCCGGCTGCCCAGGCAAAATCCAAAGCGGCGCATGAACCTTTCTTCCCTGTTGATCGACAAGGTCAACTGTGTGCACGTAGTGTTCGCGACCTTTGACGCTTCCGCCATTGTCACGCACACCGTAAAGCTGGTAAGCGGAGTTTGGACTAATGATCGCGACGTTATCCCACGTAACCTTGGTTAACGGTTTTGGGAGTTCCTGCAACCAGCCGTTGTTCGCGAAACGTCCATCATAGATCGACGGATCGGGACGCATCACGATCTCGAAGCCGCCACCAACTGAAGCAGTCTGATTTGGATTGGAAATATTGGTAGAGGCAGTCGCAATCCGGGTCGCTAACGCTGTGTTGGGAATGTATCCGTCATGAAGCGCTCGACGCCACATCGATTCAAAGTCACTTGCTGGAGCTTGTTGCGACGGTTGCGGCTGGGCTGCGTTTTCGCGAGCCGGGCTCGGACTGACTGACGGCCGGGCTTCACTGGACGACGGAGAAGGCTGAGCGGCAGGTTGTGTCTTCAGACCAGTTCGCTGCCAGTATTGCTTGACGATGTCATACGGTTTTCGATCGTACTGCTCAGAAAAGACTGCCAGCAGCTCGAGCGGAGTTTTTCCGTCGTAGAGCGGTTCAATTAAAGGCTGCACAATCGAGACGGTGCCATCGTAAGAACGAGCGTCACCCCACGACTCAAGGTAGTGAGCCTGCGGAACGTGCCAATGGCAAAGTTCGGACGTCTCATCCCTGTATTCACTGAGATGTACTCGGAGCTTCGCCTTTTCGAGTCGCGCAAAATCCAACTTCAAGTCGACGGGTGTGGTGTAAACAGGGTTACCGCCGATTATCACCAGCAAGTCGACTTTTCCGGCATCGAGATCGCTCACCAGTTCCTGTAATGACTGCCGGTGGTTTACCCAATTCACGTCGATTGGATCAGAATAAAGAACCGTCTTGCCAACATTTCCCAGTGCGCTATTCATCGCATGTGCGAGCGCATGTATATACGGTGACTGTTGTTCGCCGGCGATAACGATGCTCGAGCCCTTATGTTGCTGAAGGTCCTTAACTAACGGAGCGACCCAGGCTAGATTTGCAGTTGGACCACCGCCGGCACCAACCGACAGCGCCGCTGCAATCGTGTTTACGGCGGCTTCAAACTCACTCGGCTTTACTACCCACTGATGATCTGACTTCGCTCCTGTATTACTCGGCGTTGTCTCTACAGTGTAGAGGCGGTTCATTTCTGAGCTCTTCTCGAGAACGCGCCGCCGATCCATAAAATCTTTCGCGTAACGTAGCGAGCCCGGGAAGCAGGATAGAAAGTCGTTATCAAGCGACAAAATTCGATCTGCGAGATCGAATCGATACACGGTGTTCAGAGGCTGGCCGAGCGCCATGATTGCGCCTTCGCGAGCATTATCGCGATTAGCCGGCTCGTATTGATGCCACTTCGCTTGCGGCAGAGACGCCAACAGTGTCTTCATTTCGTCGCCAAGCGTTGGCGAGATAACGGATTCCGACAAAAACCGAAGGCCGGAACCTTGTTTAGCCCGCTGCTCATCGAGCTGGCCTCTCATCTGGCCGACGAACGCAGTCCAAGTACGAATATCTTCGCGAAAACTAATTGTTTGCGATCGGTCAGGATCGTAGAGGCTTAAGATTGAAGCTTGCGTGAAGATATCGGTGGCGCTTGAACCCCGTTTGTCCTTCGCTGGATCTTCCGCGTTGAGTTCATTGGGCCGGTTGTTTGGATGATCTGGATTTCCTTCAATCTTGGTTGGTCGACCGTCATTACTACGAACGAGTACCGGCGTAGCAGCACCGAACAGCACCGCAGCAGTTGCAAAG
>DASROI010000115.1:0-2234 GCA_035646955.1 Pyrinomonadaceae bacterium | reverse complement strand
GATGAGTCTGAGATAGATCCGAGTTCGAATGGTCATTGAGAAAGTGATATTTGACGGGAGAAGTTAGGACCCTGTTTATTTTTCATTCGCGAATGATCAATGACCAATGAGAAATTAGACAAGGCGTCTGGCCCAAGTCAGCTCTCGATATAACAGGGGTTACTTCCCAAAGATCTCGGAGAGCTCCTGTGGGGGCACGACTTCCAATTGTGCGTATGTACAGTCGGCGGGACTCTTATCGTTTCGCCATCTTCGAAATTGTGCTGTATGTCTAAACCTCGATCCCTGCATGTGATCGTAAGCGACTTCAACCACCAATTCAGTTCGTAGCGGTTCCCAGGTCATGTCTTTTCCCTGGCTCCAGCGACTCTGAGCTCCCGGAATTCGACGATCCCCTTCCAACTCACTACTCGCCCAATCCTTCCAGGGGTGGTTCTTGAGCGCATTCTTTCGGTAAGGTTCTAAGAACTCAACCAGTTCACTTCGCTTCTTATCGGTAAAACTTGCGCACACTCCCACATGGTGCAGCTGGCCGGAATCGTCAAACAGCCCTAGCAGAAGTGAACCAATCGCGTTTCGCTCTCCCTTCTTATGCCAGCGAAAACCTGCAACGACGCAATCGCAGTCCCTTTCGTGCTTGATCTTCAGCATCACTCTTTTATTAGGTTCGTAGGTTCCACTGGTGGGCTTAGCAACGACGCCGTCGAGTCCTGCACCTTCAAATCTGCGAAACCAATCAGCCGCAACCTCCAGGCTAGCGGTGATCGGCGTTATGTGAATTGGAGGCTCGGCTGAGGATAAAATCTTTTCCATTAATTTCCGTCGCGCCTCAAACGCCGTTGCTGTTAAGTCTCGATTCTTTTCTGACAGTAGATCAAAAAAGACAATTGAAGCTGGGATCTGTTCCGACAGCATCTTTACGCGTGAAGCCGCGGGATGAATGCGAAGTTGCAAAGCGTCGAAATCCAGCGCGCCGTCCTTTGCGACCACAACTTCACCATCAAGCACACATCGCTTCGGAAGTTGCTTTTTCAACGGCTCAATCAGTTCAGGGAAGTATCGATTCAGTGGCTTAGTGTCGCGACTTTGAATCAAAACCTCGTCTCCATCACGAAAGATCAACGCTCTAAAACCGTCCCATTTTGGCTCGAAAAACCACGAACCATTTTGTGGCAATTCACTCACTCGTTTGGCGAGCATCGGAAGTACTGGCGGATTAATAGGCAGGTCCATTATCGAATCATAAACTCAGACACCCGTTCAATGAAGTGCTGAGACTAAAAATGGCTATTGAGCAATGACCATGACAAATAATCCGGCCTCCTTCGCTCCTCAGCAAGACCCCTGAAGAAAACACGTCTAGTAACATTTGCCTGTCCCCGCTATAATCCTTTCCGAAAACCCCCGGATCGCTCAACCCCGCAATACAATTTTATCTCGAGCTAGCGACAAACTATGTCCAAAATAGATGGGACCGAGGCGTTCCCAACCGTTGAAGAGCATCGTGAAAAGGATACCGATTTACGAGACCCTGAGCTTGCCGGCTTCTGGTTGGCCTCACTTGTCGATTCCGCAGACGATGCAATCATTAGCAAAACCCTCGAAGGCATAATCACCAGCTGGAACAAGGGCGCTGAGCGCATCTTTGGCTACAAACCCGAAGAAGCAATCGGCCATTCTGTCACTCTTCTCATCCCGCCAGGACACGAGGATGAAGAACCCGCCATCTTATCCAAGTTGAGAGCCGGCGAGCGCGTTGAACATTACGAAACTGTTCGGATCCACAAGGATGGCAGGCCATTAAATGTTTCCTTGACGGTTTCTCCCATCCGCGATGCCACCGGTCGAATCGTAGGGGCTTCAAAAATTGCGCGCGATATCACTGACAGGTTTCACTCCCAGCGGAAGCTTGACGAAACTTCAACCCGGTTGAGTCTGGCGCTTGCCGCCGCTCGACTCGGAGACTGGAGTTGGGATGCGAAAACAGACGTAGTGACACTGTCGCAAACTGCGGCGACCATTTTTGATATTTCACCTGGTCGAGAGTTGACCTGGAGCGAACTGCGCAGCCTCTTGCATTCCGACGATGCCGAGCGTGCCCGAATTGCAGTTGAACGAGCTCTCGAAGCGCATGGAGATTACGACATCGAATATCGAGTAATCCAGAAGGATGATTCCACCGTCTGGGTCTCTGCGAAAGGCAGAGGGATCTACGGCGATCAAGGTGAAATCCT
>DASROI010000114.1:0-2942 GCA_035646955.1 Pyrinomonadaceae bacterium | reverse complement strand
GCCTGGGGTTGTAAGGGGTTTTCTCTGGTGCGATCTCGGTGTTCTCAGTGACTGTGTGGTGGAATCTTTTTCGGTCATTCGAACCACGGAGTCACGGAGAACACGGAGGTCGCACAAGCGCGCGCAACCAAACGATCAAGTTGCGAGACCGGTCAGTACCGATTCGCGGTCGCGTCGGGTGAGTCTCAAAATGCTGACCACTGCTTGATCATCGAGACTCACCCGACGCTACCGCGCTTCGGTACTGACCGCTCTCGCAACTTGATCGTTTGGTTGCAGCCTAAGCCGCGCACAGAGGACCCAGAAAAATGACCCCAACAGCAGGATTCTGGTGGGTAAGTTAATGGAAGTCTTCGACGAGCATGATATCGCTGGTCACCGAATCCTGTTGTGTGTACAAAATCTCTTTGCCATCGGGTGAGGTCGCCAGTCCGGCAAGAAAAGCGTTTGCGTTTGCTAATTCGACCACGCGAGTGACCTTTTGAGTCGCGAGGTTAAATAACGATACTGACAACCCCTCAGGCTTGTAATTGATGAAGTAGATGCCGTTGTCAGCCAGCGTCCACTGTCCCCAGTTTCCCGCGCCGCCTTTACTCAGCACCAAAGTCTCATCACCACCGTCTGCTGGGATCCGCCAAACGCCGGGACAACCGTTGTTCTTGGCGTAATAAATGTAGCGTCCATCCATTGATTCGAAGGCGGTGAACCCACCATGCCGCGTAATTTGTACAGCTGGACCACCCTCTACCGGCATCTTCCACACTTCTAAACTTCCTGTGCGGTTTGAGGCGAAATAGAGATATTTTCCATCCCTGGACCAGCTCGGCACACTATCGTCTGCATCTTCAGTGGTCATTCTTCGCGGCACGCCACCCGTTACGTTGATCACATAAACGTCAGACATTCCTGTGGCGCGATAGTCAAACGCGATCTGACTTCCATCCGGTGACCACTGTGCCGTTCCCGCGATGCCTTTTCGAAAGAATGTTAACTGCGTGAGGTTTTGTCCGTCTTTGTCGCACATCCAGATCTCGGGATTGCCGGTTCGATCCGATTGAAACGCTACTCTCTTGCCGTCAGGAGAGTAGCGTGGTGACGCATCCTCCCTGGTTGAAGAAAGAAACTTCGTCGCTACCGGGTGTTGATTTGGCTGGGTAGTTGCTTCGATCCGATAGATAGGTGTGCCGCCGGAGACTCTCGTGTAAGAGAGACGATGGCCTTTAAGAGAAACCGATGGGTAGTAACTATTGTCGCCTCCGACTGGTAACCGCTCAGGGTCTCCGCCGGCTACAGCAACGCGCCAGAGACTGGGTAAGCCTCCACGCGTCGATGAAAATATTAGTTCCGATCCGTCGCTGGTCCATGCGAGTCCCCCGATGATTCCGCTGTCGAAGCTGTAGCGCGCGTTGTCGAACGTGATACGCCGCGGTTCGCCACCGGTGGAAGGCACCACATAGATGTCACCAGTGATTGGAGTGTTTTGGCGAATGAACGCCACATATTTACCGTCTGGTGAAAACGCGGGGGTAGAGTCGGACCAATACTGCGCCGGCAATGTGGTCAGGTTCCGTTTTTCCCCGGTGTCCAGTGAAAACAAGATGATGTTGGTGTTCTTCGAATCGAGCGACGCGTCAGCCGTTGCGATAAATTTTCCATCGGGCGACCAGGCTAAAGTCCCAGGCTCATGATTGACGGTGAACAACACCCGTTCTGGGGAAGCGGCCAAAGCTGAGGCAACAAAAATGGAAAATTTTGTTTCACTGCCTATACGCACAAAGCAGATTCGCTGGCCGTCGGGCGACCATGCTGGTCTAAGATCGATAGCCGGGTCAGTAGTAATTCGCAGCGGTCGCTCGCCGCTTACTGACTTAACATAGATATCAGCATTGTCACCCTTTTCGCCTTCCCAAACAAAAGCTATTTGATTGCCATCGGGCGAGAGTACGCCTTGATCTTCTCGGCCGGGAAAACTGGTGAAAGGGATCACTCGCATCGACGTCTTTGCTGCGCTGGGACCAGGCCGCGAAACATAAAGCCAAACTCCGATCGAGCTAAGTGCTAGGAGCAGGACGGCCCACATCAAACGTCGCGAGGTAAGAGTAGTTGAGGGCAAAGTGATAAGAGTCGACTCAGCTTTAGCTTGATCGTGAACTATCGGGGCGATCAGGCGGTAACCTGCTCGAGGAATGGTTTGAATGTAGCGGGGCTCTTTACTGTCGTCTCCGAAGACTTTTCGAAGTTCGGAAATTGCGCGAGTTAATACATCATCACCGACAAAGGTATCGGCCCAAACGACCTTGATGAGCTGTTCCTTTGCTACAACTTCACCCGCGGAGCCGGCGAGGCAGGAGAGTACTTGCATCACCTTTGGCTCGACGTGAATAGACTGGCCGTGGTTGATGATGTTGTTAAGTTGCGGCTCGATGAGAAACTCACCGATTCGGAAGGAGGTATTCACGCGCAAACTCTCCTACCAGACAATGCTGCGACAGCGAAAAAGTTGTTCACCTTAACGCAGCAGATTCTTTTCCAAATAAATATGCGACACGTTCATAATTTCGCTATGGCAGGGCTGCAAACGTGTTGTGCTGTGCTTTACGTGAAATCGATGACCGATGTTCAAAAGATCAAGAGCCGCAGACTGTTGACTATATCGATTCAGAAATCTATGGATAGGATGCCCGAGAGTAGGGAAGTGTTAGCGATGGGCACTGAGAAAATTTCGACGCCTTATTTTTCGATTAACGGCCACGGAATTTCGCACAGGTTTCTCCGCGTCTCTCTGCGCTCCTCAGCGTCTCTCTGCGATCTATTGACCTTAAGTGAATCGGAGCATCGAAGAACGATACAGAGCATCGCAGAGAGACGCAGAGGAGCGCGGAGAGACGCGGAGAATTATTCGAAATTGCGATTGCTTGGCCCATATATCAAGTTAACTAGGC
>DASROI010000113.1:0-10554 GCA_035646955.1 Pyrinomonadaceae bacterium | reverse complement strand
GGGCAACATCCCCGAACTCGCCAAATCCCACAGCGCGGCCGCGTGTGGTTCCTTCAAGTCCTTTCTATCCAGCAGGGCAACATCCCCGAACTCGCCAAATCCCACAGCGCGGCAGCGTGTGGATCCTTCAAGTCCTTTCTACGAACAGCGTATCTAACCTTGAGCTCGCGAATCCCACAGCGCGGCAGCGTGTGGATCGTTCAAGTCCTTTCTACTCCGCGGGCGTCTAACCTTGAGCTCGCCAAATCCCACAGCGCGGCAGCGTGTGGATTCGTTCAAGTCCGTCCTACCAAGATCTGTTACTTCCCTTCCGGCGCGCTAAGCGCAGGGGAAATGACAGCGGGCCAGCAGTAGAAAGGACTTGAAGGAACCACACGCTGCCGCGCTGTGGGATTTGGCGAGTTCGGGGATGTTGCCCTGCTGGATAGAAAGGACTTGAACGAGCCACACGCTGCCGCGCTGTGGGATTTTGGCGAGCTCGAGGTTAGACGCCCTGCAGAGTAGAAAGGACTTGAAGGAACCACACGCTGCCGCGCTGTGGGATTTGGCGAGCTCCAATTCACTCTTAAACCCAAGCTGAAAGCTTGCGAAGAATGAGAAGGACGGGCCGAATGATGAAAACCGGGATGAATGATAAGGCGACGGGGCAAAGGGAGCGTTTCTCAGTGAGAGGGCGGACGAAATGGAGAGCTGTCAAAGGAAAATTTTCTTCTCCCAGGATGGCCCACTTTGTCTCCTGAATCCGCGTTATTAGGTGTAGGTCGAAAGCTGACCAAGTTTTTGTTGTTGAAGGTAACGGAGGTTGAGATGAAAGCAACGGTTTTGAGATTCACTGCGATTCTGGCCGTAGTTATGGCAGTCACGGCTTCAGCATACGCACAGGGCATGACTGCGAAGCGCTCGAATTTCGTCGTGCCATTTGAGTTTAAGGTTGGGGAAAAAGTCCTGGCTCCCGGCGAGTACTCAGTCAGCGCCGAATCTGAAGTAATCAAGATTCAGAGCAAGGACGGCAAACAGCACATTGCGCAGTTGCCAAAAGGAAAGATCGGTAACGGTCGCGAGACCCAATCGAAGTTAACGTTTAAGCGATACGGTGATGAATATTATTTGGCGCAGGTTTGGCTACCAGACGGCATTGGACGTGTGATCAGGAGAACTCGTTCAACTGCTACTGATGTTGCCCAAAACGCCACCACCGTGGAAATCCCAAGTAACGGTCGATAGAACTCGCGGGTGAGGGTGCACAGCGCACGGCGGTCCGCTTCCCAAAGCGGACCGCTTGTTTTTGTAGTTGCGAGGTGGGAAGGGAGCGAAGGGCAACTTAGTCAACTTTCGAACCAGTACAGTACCGCGAGCGCAGCGACCGGATGCCTTTTCAGTACCGCGAGCGCAGGGACCGGATGCCACACTCAATTCGCTACTTTGACTTTCAATTGCCTTGTTGAGTGTGCCATCCGGTCGCTGCGCTCGCGGTACTGTAGTGGATGACAACTATTGTTGATCGCCCGGGGCCTAACGCCTCAACACTCAACAAAGCAAAGTTGAAGTCAAAGCAGCGAGTTGACTGTGACATCCGGTCGCTGCGCTCGCGGTACTGTACTGGCACCACTTCCAAGTGAGACGTACTGCTATTTGACTTGAGTTAGTTTTTTCAAACGCTCGATGGCATTCAAAAGTGCTCGAGTCTCGTGGTAACACTCTTTCCAGATGCGCGACTTGGTGTAGTCAGTGACCGAACCATTCTCTTCAACGGTGTCAAAGATGCCGCCAAACTCTTTATCGACTTGATGTTCTTTGATAAAGCTCCATTGCTGTTTGAACGCCTCGTAATACCTCCCGTCATCACGACCATACTTCTCATGCATTAGCAACAACGCATTCAAACCTTCAAACTGAACCCACCACTCTTTTCGTTTGTCCTCAGCAACACCAAACGTAGTGCCATCGCGATAGAAGCCACCATTTTGCTTGTCCCAACCATAAGCGAGCGCGTGATCGACCAATGCCCGGGCCATCGCCTCGGTCTTCTGCGTGGTGCCATGACTCAAAGCCGCTTCTGCTTCCAGGATCAAATAGGCCGTCTCGACATCATGTCCATACGAATCGTGGTCAGGAATCGGCCGCCAATCGGGGGTGAAATAGAGGTTCATTACACCCGGCTCGACACAGATCCTATCGCGAACAATCTTTAGCAATTCTTCTAGACGGCGACGCAAGGTCTCGTCAGGCCACACTTCGTAGAGCTGGGTGAATGACTCCAAAAGATGAATGTGGGTATTCATCGACTTGTAACCGATTGGAAAGCCTGCCACCGGAACTCCCGCATCTCCACTGCGTCGCTGGACTACCGCACCCTTTCGCGTGAGCCACTCAGAATATCCACCGTTGGTCGAGTCGTGAGCATGCTGGTCCATCCATTGAAACGCTTTTTGCGCAAGCGTCAGAGCACGTTTATCTTTTGTGGCCTGGTAAGCAGCAGTGGCCCCATAGAGACCGAAGCTCATTCCATAAAGATGTTTTCCATCGGTGTAACGCTCTGAAACCTTACCGTTCTCGTCGAGCCCCCAGAAGAAACCGCCATCCGTTTGATCCCACAACACGTCGCTCAAAAAGGTAAACCCGTGAGCCAGAATCGGTTCAAACTGAGTCTTCAACTCGGGGCGGTGCTCCATGACCTGTGCTGCGACCCAAACCATGCGCCCCTGGAAAACGGAAAACTTGCCGTCAGACGCCGCGGGCTTCCAATCACGAGAGAAATTTGAAAGAAAACCTCCATTTTGTTTGTCGACAGATCTTGGAAACCAGACTCCAAGTACATCGCGCTGGAGGGTATTCTCCATTTCAGCCGCTAATTTTTCGTATTCACCTTTGGAGTTCATTTGGTGTTTACTGACATCGGCCATCGCCTTCAAGAAAGAAACGCCTGTCAGACTTAATACAAGTATTAGGACGCTTCCCACCGATCGGTAATAGCAATGCATTCGAATTAATGCGCCTTCAGTAACTCAATCATTTTGCGGTCCAGCTGGTGACCTTTGTAGTCCTCGTATTTGACATCTTTTCGTCCGCTGTCCATCACTCCAAACGAGCCGCGCAGATTCCACATCGAGAATCCCCAGCCTGCTTCTTTCCAAAGTGCCAGATTGTCAGCCATCCAGCTAAGCGCCACCCCATGAGGTGTTTCCTTGAAACAGCCCCACTCGCCGACGTGCACTTGCACTCCCTTCTCAACAAGCGGCTTATAAGGCTCGATACATTCTGTTCGCAAGCGATCCTTGTCCCAGATTTTTCCGGTGTCGTCCTTGAGCGGCCAGGTCGGAATTTTAAAACTCTCAAATTCGTCCTTTGGTACCCAGGTAGCAGTGTAATGACTCACAGCTTTTGGTAGATACCCGCGCGTGCTTTGGACCACGCCGAGATCTTCGATTCCGGGGACCGGCAGTTGCCCAATGTTTAGTCCGTCTACAAAGATCAATCTCTCGGGATCGACTTGCCGGATCGATGCTGCGAGAGCTCGAACTATCTCCACATAACGCTCCTGCAGGTAGCCTTCATAGGAGCGCATTTTTGGAGGTTCATTCAGAAGGTCAAAACTCAAACGGTCGCCAGGAACGGACCGGTATCGCTTTGCGAATGTCTGCCAGTGAAACTTCGCACCCTCGAGAGCGCGGTCGCGCTGAGCCTTTGTGCCAGAAAAGAGGTCAGCCGGTTCGAGCTCTCTTTCGTTGATGCAATAGCCTGGAATGCGATGAAAGTTTAAATTGACGTGAACCTTATATTGCCGGCCGAGTTCAATAGCCCGGTCAATTTCTTTGAGCGGCCCTTCTCTGATAGAACGCCAGTCGTCCTTGTTTCCCCAGGCCCAGTACGAAAGAGGTAATCTGGCAAAGTCAAAGCCCCACTCAGCCATTGTCGAGAAATCGAATTCGTCGAATGCAGGTCCTGAATATGGTTGGCCCGGCATAGCAAACCGGCCTTGCAGATTGAAGCCGCGCCAGCGCGGAATATGACGAGGCTTAAACCGCGACTGGTCCATCGGTGAAGCTTTTTCGCCAGCACTAGTTAAAACCAGTGCCGCAGATGTGCTCGCTAAAGCGCCTAGAAAATGCCTGCGGTTCGTCATCGTTGGTCCAGAAACTTCGAGATGGCGGGATTGACCGATTGCGACTCACACGATGGTGCCAGATGACCGCAGTCGCCCAGCAACTCGAGCAATGCGGCCTTGATAAGTTTTGCGAACTCAGTAGCTGGACCAGGTGTAACAACGTGATCGTAGCGCGAGACGACGATAAAAACTTTCGCCTTGACTCGAGCCGCCGCGTTGTCGAGGCCACCATAAGGTGCCCCAATGTCCTGCGACATCATTGCCTGGTCCTGTCGAATCTTATCGTTTGCGTCAAAACCGCCGCCTTTTTGATCGGCCGCTTTCTTCAATTCGTCGAATATCTTTTCGCGGGTCATCTGGGCGTTGTAATTCTCGGGCGTGGTTAATAACAATGCGCCAAATTCAAACTCGGGCGATCTCGCGGGATTAATCGTGTAATCGCCGTTGTTCCAGCCGCGATCATTAATGATGGCATCAATCTGCGCCTGCCAGAGCAACAGATCGTAAGGAGCGAGCCGAGGCGAACCCACAATCGGAATAGCCATATCCATAAAGTCAGGATACGATACAAGCCATTCGAACGTCTGCATTCCCCCCATTGAAACACCCACAACAGCTTTTACATGTGTCAGCTTAAGAACCTTTGTTACGAGTTCGTACTGCGTGCGAACACAATCTCGCAAGGTGAATCTGGGAAACTTCATCCGCGGTTGCGCTTGACTATTGGACGGAGACGACGAGACACCATTTCCCAATGCATCGACAGCGATCACGAAGTATTTCTCATCGATCATTCTGCCAGGACCAACGCTCCCTTTCAGTTGTTCAGTTGTGCCGGAGGCCCAGGTTGGGAGGATGATGGCATTGGATTTATCAGCGTTGAGTTTGCCAAAAATTCGATAGCCGATTCGACAATCTCGGATGGACTCTCCGCTTTCGAGTTTGAAGTCACCAAGGTTCGCGAACTGTTGTTCCTGGGCAAGAGCGGTACCGGAAACCAGCAGCAGAACAAAGCAAACGAAGAGGGCTCTCATGGTGTTCTATCCACCGATTGCCTAGATTTCACCGCGCAGAAGGCCGCACAAAGAAATCCAATAGAAGACGTTATCGGTGAAATCGGCGCAATCCGTCGATGTTTTCATCTTCCTCTCAGTAGTAGCTCGGACTCGATTGAAGTCACTGCATCAGAGACGAAACGAGTGTTGTAACGTTCGATATAAGCCTGGCGCTCTTTAGTCATCGGATAGCTTTCCGGCGCCAGGTACGGATATTTCGACATCCCATGGAAAGGAAGTGGTCCAACCTGATCCGGGCTGGCTGAATTTATATCCATCTCCTTGCTGAAGCCATCAGAAAAGAGAATGAACGTTCGACGCCAACCATCAGGCAGGGTGGGAAGCCTGTTCGCGTCGAATGCGATGCTGATCTCGTCACCGGGCCGGGCGACCACAAACATATCATCCGAGACCGTAAGGAGTTCCAACACGTCTCCCTCACGAGTGTAGAAACCGGTCATTACTTTCCACGGGGACGTGAACAACACCCTGGAATAGTCGTAACCCAATGGCTCACGACCGTCGGGTGTGACTTCCTTTGAAAAACCACGCCAACGCAAACTGGCTGAAGATGGATCGAGACGGGTTACCTTGACGTTGGCGTCACCGTTAGACTGGTCCACCAGAATTTGATCCCAGTAGATTCTCATGCTGGTGACGATACGAACTTCGCGACTCGTACTGAGAAATTTTCCGGTGAGATCCACCGTGACTGTTTGCGGCCGACCAACAGGTATCCCAATATCTTCAATTACAGTTTTCCAACTGCCTTGATTATCTTTAACCTGCAATGACGGTAGGACCATTTCCTTCTTTGCTTGCGATGCCGCCACGTTGTCGCTGGACCACGCGTAATCGGTCCATCCGGTTAATAGTAACAGCAGCTTTTCATTCCGCTTTTGCGAAGGCTTTGCCAATTTGAGAGTCAGCGAGTGCGCCTCGGCGTAACCTCGAATTCGGTCCAACTTAAAATTCTCAGGGTAAGTGCGATCAAGTTTTGTTACCCGGTCGAGCACATCGGAGCCATGATTATCGACGGCGCTCAGCGGAGGCCGTGCATTTTCAGTAGTAAAGAGCTTGAACGGTTTCGGCGGGTCAGTCATTCCTTCGTTTGGATAGACGTCCGACGCGGCGGGATGATCCACCGCCATGAGTTGCAGCCGATCTGCATAAAGCGTCTCTTCCAATTCATTCGTCACCCGCAGCTCAAACTTCCCGTTCTTCTCCTTTAACTGATCACCACGAATGCGGACGTACTCAATAGGGTCCGGTTTGTTATGACGACCCGGTTCCTCGAGATATCCCATCTCGCCGCCGCCCATAAAGTCTGTTATGAATTCGAAGCGCTTGCCGTTCCATGTATACAAGAAGGGACACGACGAGGGTTTCCGGTCGAGCTCGGTCACCTTTAGTAACATCAAGGACGGTCGAGTGCTCTTAGCGAATTCCGTCTCGGCTTGAACGATACCGGCGGGCCACAGAATTCTGACGGCATCAACAGTGTCGCGCTTTCCCAACCCGAAAGTGACATCGGCAGATACCGGTGCCGGCCATGCTGAATAAGTTTCGAATTTCTGGACCAGGCTCCCGGCGCGCGCCTCGATCTTAACGCCGATCGCGCTGCGGTTACTGACCTTACCGTCGAGGTTTATTCGCAACGAGTGATTGTCATTGCCGCTATTACGGCCTACATGAAGTTCACCCGCTGGTGAGGTGAAGAGAATATCCGTGTCGCCATCAGCATCGAGGTCAGCCGATGCAAGCATCCGTGAACCGCTAAATCCGGCCGTTGATAAACTACCAACTGCAGGTCCAGAGACGTTATCCCACGAGCTTCCAAGATTACGCAGTACGACCAGACCGCGATCAGTCACAACCAGACAATCAATTAAACCGTCGTTATCGTAGTCGACAAACTGTGAAGCCCGGGCTTTATCGGTTGAGGCCGGCGCCGGGACCGATTTAAATTTCTCGTGCCCATCGCTCATGGCAAACACGCCTGGTCCATCGACGCGACCGAGAAAGAAGTCGGTGAAACCGTCTTTGTTTAGATCTCCGGCGGCCGCACAACTCCAGTTCCCTGCCGTTCCCAGTCCGACATCATTAGCCACGTCTCGAAATGTTCCATCCCTTTGGTTGCTGAATAATGAAGGTGCCTTTCCGTAATTCAAGACGAAAAGATCGATGTCACGACGGTTGTTGAAGTCAGTAGGAATGATTGCGACGGCGTGTGCCGGCTCGCCTATTTTGGCGGCGCTTGTGATATCGGTGAATTTTCCATTTCCGTCGTTCCGCAAGAGTAGGTTTGGAGCAGCGGGAAAGTCACCTGGAAATACAGGTTCTTCCATTTTTGGTGATTTGCTGGTATCCGCAAGTCCGGCGACAAACACATCGAGATCACCATCGTGGTCCACATCCACAAAAGCTACTGAACCCGGCAAATAGGGATAGGCTGGAATACCGGCGACACTTGAGACGTCAGAAAACTTGCCATTACCGTCATTATGAAAAAGGGCCAGGCCACCATCTCGCGTGACAAACAGATCAGGCTTGCCATCGTTATCGTAATCACCGGCGACAGCGGCGACATTTGGCCCGGAGGCTTTAGCTGCCAGACCACCGGAAGCAGTGGTCACTTCAGTAAACTTGCCTGCGTCATTTCGATAGAGATGCTGTTCAGAGGCGGTAACCCAAAAAAGATCCATATCACCGTCTCCATCAAAGTCGAAAAGCGTTGCGCTACCGCCGAGCGACGCTGCAATTGAAACGCGCTTGGGGTCGTTCATTTCATTGCTACGGAACCGGCCTCCGAGCATTGACCCGCGAACATCGTTCGCCTTAGGAGAGCCATTCGGAAAAAGGTCAGTCGTCGAATCTGCAAAACTATTGCCGGGTGCTGCTTTGTCCACCAGGTCTGATTCAGCACCAGTTGAAGCGACCGCTTCGGCGTAGCGACCCTGTTCCAGATAGTTGTTGCCGAGGGACGAGCCACTGCCACGAGTACGAAACTCCTGGAAGCGCTGAATCACTTTTTGTCCTTCTTCTCGCTGTCCCGCACGAATTAGCGCAGTGCCGAGGTTATAGAGCGCGGTTGAATTGTATGGCTCAACGGCGAGGGCAACACGGAATGCAGAAATTGCTTCGGGATACTTTTTTTGTTGCGAGTAGATCTGGCCCAGGTTGATGTTTGCCCCAACGTCTTCCGGATCAAGTTTAAGGACTTGTTGAAAAGGAGGTATTGCGTCGTCGATGCGAGCTTGAGACTTCGCGATCAAACCTAAGATGTAGTGCGGCTGAGGGGCATTGGGAGCGAGTGCAATTGCAGCCTGCGCTTCACGCTGGGCTCCTGGCATATCGGGTACGTTAAATAGCGCGATGCTGAGATTGATGCGCGCGAGGGCTAGTTTTGGATCTAGCTGGAGCGCTCGACGAAAAGCGTCAGCGCCTTCCTTGTACTTGAATTGCTCGAGCAGCGCGACGCCGAGATTATTAGCGCGATACGCATCCTCTCGCGAGGCCGCCGGCGTTTGTGGTCCAGCAAGGGAGTGCGGCAGGAAGATCATAGCGACGCCCACCAGAAGCATAACCAGAATGTTGCTGCCCAATAATCGTCTTGTCATTTTTCCATTCTGTCGCCAACTCAAACGATAGGTCCTATTCTTCTCCTATTGAACCTGAATATTCGCCGGCTTTATATCAGCGGGAATGAATTCGCGATCTATCAGATCCTTCATGCTGATCGGCTTCGACAGGATTCCAGCTTTGAGCGCCATGTCATGTATTACCTGCAACTCTTCATCAGTTGGGGTCAGCATCCGATAGCTCACACGATCAGGTGGCTGAGTCAAAACATATCGAACAACCTTTTCATCCTGCCGAAAATACGGCGACACAAGTTTCGCAGCTTCAATGCGATGGCTGTCTGCCCATTCGCCACTCTCAGCGATGCCCCGAACGAGATCTCGGACAACTTCAGGTTTTTCCTTGATAAGCTTTTCAGTTACGACGAGAACGCATGAGATGAAATGTGGCCAGATATCTTTTGCGTGATAAAGCACTCGCCCACTGCCATCCAATTCTGCTTTGGCGGCATGAGGTTCACCAATAAAGTAAGCGTCGATCGCTTTTGCTGCGAGGGCGCCGGGCATATCGGGAGGCGGCAACTCAACAAACTTTATCTCGTCTGGCTTTACGCCCTGGTCGTCCATTATCTTTCGAATCACCAGGTATTGATTGCTGTATTTGCTCGGTATGGCGAAGGTCTTCCCGCGTAAATCACGTAGACTTTGCGCCGGCAAATCTTTCCGCACAATTACCGTCGATCCATCGCGATGACCGAGGTAACAAATCTTTACCGGCACGCCTTGTTCGCGAAGCTTCATTGCCAGCGGCGCGATCATAAACGTCGCGTCGAGACGGCCACTCTTGATCGATTCGACGACCGTTGGAAAATCAGTAAATCTCTGAGATTCGAAATGGGTCCTGGTACTAGTGCGCGTCGCATAGTCGGTTACTGGACAAGTTAAATGACAGGTGACCGGCAGAAATCCAACCTTCAGATCTCCTCGCGCTTCAGCTTGCTGCTGCTCACTTCTTTGCGATATCAACCGCCATGGTTTGAACTTAATGACCGCCAGCAACGAAATGACTACCAGTAGACCTAGTACCCAACGAGCGATGCTTGAACGAAACATAATTGCCTCCCTGATTTCACGCTATCACCGACTCGCGTCTTTCATGCTCGAGCCCCAACTCAGAAAGTACCTGATGAACTGTTGCGACCACTTTGGGATCTGTCAGCTCCCGAGGACGTTCAAGGTCAACGCGGAACTCAGAACGAACTCGCGCAGGACGCTCAGAAAGAACAATAACTCGATCGGCGAGCTGCGCCGCCTCCTCAATATCATGCGTGACTAGTACGACCGTCCGAGGAAGTTGTATCAACATACGCGCGAGCTCATTGCGCATCCTAATGCGAGTCAGATAATCGAGCGATGAAAACGGTTCATCCAATAATAATATGTCTGTATTTCCAATAAGCGCTCGCGCCAGTTCAACCCGTTGCCTCATCCCGCCCGAGAGTTGATGTGGGTAGTGATCGGCAAACCCTTCAAGCTTGATTAGCTCAAGCATATCAGCAAGGTGGCGATCTTTTTCTGAAGCGTTCGGGAGATCTCTAAGTCCCAGTAAAATATTTTCCCGTACGGTCTGCCAGGGGAAGAGACTGTCGTGCTGGTAAACCATACGAATTCTTCCGGCGCTTCGCACGTGACCGGACGATGGTCGAAGAAATTGGGACAAGAGATTCAGTAAGGTTGTCTTACCGCAACCGGACGGACCAACAACCGCAACGAACTCTCCAGTGGCAATCGATATTGAAAGATGTTCAAAGAC
>DASROI010000112.1:0-20386 GCA_035646955.1 Pyrinomonadaceae bacterium | reverse complement strand
ACACCCGGGCCATCAAATGAGAAGTGATCACTGGACGACTATTACAGTACCGCGAGCGCAGCGACCGGATGCCTGACTCAACAAAGCGATCTTGAGAATCACAATTGAGTGTGGCATCCGGTCGCTACGCTCGCGGTACTGTAATTGAGGGCTCGGCGGGTCTGCAAAATTCGAGCGTCTGGAAAGCCGTGCACTATTTACTATTTAGATCGTGTATCCGTGGCCCTGTTTTATGGATGGGCATTTCTGATTCGGGCTCCTGACACCCGGGCCATCGAATGAGAAGTGATCAATGGACGACCATTACAGTACCGCGAGCGCAGCGACCGGATGCCTGACGCAATTGTGATTTTAACGATCGTTTTGTTGAGTGTGGCATCCGGTCGCTGCGCTCGCGGTACTGTATTGAGGATTTAGATCGTTTATCCAGGGCCCAGCGTTTCCTGTCTTATCGATGGGGATTTCTGATTCGGGACCCTGACACCCGGGCCATCAAATGAGAAGTGATCAATGACAAATAAAATTTTCTCTCACTCTCCACTGCTTGAAACTATCTACCTCTGCGCAAAGTCGGGCCCTTGATAGCAAACAATTAAAAGATTCCCATCGCTCCATCCATCTAAACTCGCCGGCGTTACGGTTATGTTGATCAGATCTCGCCGGAGGTAATCAGGATGGGCGGAATTACAGTCGATGGTGTGGTCGTTGATGCTAAAGACGGCGACCGACTCGTCGATGTACTCAATACGGCAGGGACAAAACTTCCCCAGGTGTGCTATCACCCGCAGCTTGGTCCAATCCAGACTTGCGATACCTGCATGGTCGAAATCGATGGCGAGTTGGTTCGGGCGTGCGCTACCGCTGTACAGTCAGGCATGAAGGTTAGTACGAGTTCCAATCTCGCTCGCCAGGCGCAGACTGAAGCATTCGATAGAATCTTGAGTAACCATCTTTTGTATTGCACAGTGTGCGATAACAGTAATGGCAACTGCACTGTTCACAACACGACCAAACTGCTGGCGATCGAACACCAAACCATTCCGTTCAAGCCTAAGCCTTACGAGGTTGATGACTCAAACCCGTTCTACCGCTACGATCCCGATCAGTGCATTTTATGTGGGCGGTGCGTGGAAGCCTGTCAAAACCTCGAGGTCAACGAGACTCTTTCAATTAACTGGGAAGATCCGCATCCCAGGGTGTTATGGGACGGCGGATCACCAATCGGTGAATCGAGCTGTGTTTCTTGTGGACACTGTGTGAGTGTTTGCCCGTGCAATGCACTAATGGAAAAGTCGATGTTGGGCCATGCCGGGACATTTACCGCAATCTCGAAGGCTACCCTGGACGGCATGATCGATCTGGTCAAGGGCGTTGAGCCGGAAACCGGTTACGGGACGGTTATGCGTGTATCAGAAGCCGAGGCAAGTATGCGTGAGTCTCGGATTCGGCGTACCAAGACTGTCTGCACTTACTGCGGGGTCGGGTGCACTTTCGATGTATGGACCAAGGACCGGCACATCTTGAAGGTTGAGCCACTGGAAGGACCAACCAACGGAGTATCGACTTGTATTAAGGGGAAATTCGCCTGGGATCACATTAATAGCGGGGATCGACTCACGTCTCCTTTAATTCGTGAAGGGGGCAAATTCAGAGAAGCAACCTGGGAAGAAGCGCTGGGTCTTGTTGGTCGTCGACTTGGAGAAATCAAGGCCCAGTATGGTCCGGATTCTATCGGGGTGATTGCCTCTTCGAAATGTACTAACGAAGAGAGCTACCTGATGCAGAAGTTTGCGCGGGCGGTCCTCGGCACAAACAATATCGATAACTGTTCACGTTATTGCCAGTCGCCGGCCACAGCGGGATTGTTTCGGACGGTTGGTTATGGTGGCGATTCAGGCTCAATCACCGACATTGCGCAGGCTGACCTGGTGGTGATCATCGGTAGCAATACTGCCGAGAGCCATCCAGTTCTGGCGACTCGGGTAAAGCGGGCACACAAGCTTAACGGTCAAAAACTTATAGTGTCTGATTTGCGCGAACACGAAATTGCTCGCCGCGCCGATATATATCTACCAGCGGCACCTGGAACCGATCTGATCTGGTTATCTGCCGTCAGTCGTTACTTGTGCGAGAACGGACTGGTGAAGCAAGAGTTTATCGACCGTTGGGTCCACGGTTTCGAGGAATATCGCGCAACGCTTGAGCCTTTCACGATGGAGTTTGCAGCACAGCGGTGTGGCCTACCAGTAGAGACGCTGGTGAATGTTGCCAGGATGATCGCTCAGGCAGAACGGGTTTGCATCCTCTGGGCCATGGGAGTGACACAACACAGTCAAGGCTCAGACACTTCCACTGCAATCTCGAACCTGTTGTTGGTTACCGGAAACTACATGAGACCCGGCACCGGTGCGTATCCACTGCGTGGGCACAACAATGTGCAGGGCGCCAGTGATCAGGGATCGATGCCAAACAATCTCCCTGGCTATCAATCAGTTGATGATCCAGAGGTACGAGCACAATTTGAACAAGGCTGGAACGTCAAGTTACCTTCGACCAAAGGTCTGGATAATCACGAAATGGTTGAGGCAATTCAAACGGGTAAATTGAAGGCTCTCTACCTTGGCGGTGAGGAGATGAGTATTGTTGACTCCAACGCGAACTACGTCAGCGATGCCTTTACCAAACTCGAATTCATGGTGGTCCAGGAAGTCTTTTTCGGAGTGACCTGCCAGTTCGCGGACGTGATTTTTCCCGCCGCTCCCAGCCTTGAAAAAGAAGGTACATTTACAAGCACTGAACGACGCATTCAAAGACTCTATCAGGTATTTGAACCCTTGGAAGGTAGCAGGCCCGACTGGAGAATTATCCAGGACGTCGCGAACCAGTTAGGTGCGGGTTGGAGCTTTAATCATCCGTCTGAAGTCATGGATGAAATAGCATCGCTGACCCCGATGTTCGCCGGTGTCAGGTATGACCGGCTCGAGGGTTATCGCTCTCTCCAATGGCCGGTTGCTGCGGACGGTACTGATCAACCGTTGCTTTACACCAAAGAATTCTTCTTCCCGGATGGCAAGGCGAGACTGTTTCCACTTAAATGGGTCGAACCGCCGGAGCAACCTGATAACGAATACGATCTCCATTTGAACAATGGTCGCCTGCTTGAGCATTTTCATGAAGGCAATCTCACCTACAGAACGAAGGGGATTGGGGAGAAGACTCCTGATACATTTGTTGAAGTCTCTCCTGAACTGGCGTTAGAGAGGGGAATTCAATCGGGCCGATTTGTTCAGTTAACTTCGCGCTACGGTAAAGTTCGCGTTCGGGCGGTCGTCACAGATCGTGTGCGTGGAAAACAGATGTACATGCCAATGAATTCAACAGAGAATCCGGTGAATCGGCTGACCAGTAGCTACACGGATCCCGTGACCCACACACCTGCTTATAAAGAGGTCTCGGTAAAGATGACTGTGCTGCCGGAAGTTGGCGACAACCCGCTACCCCGGACAAATTCGCGCTGGGGTACGCCGACACCCCAGCGTGGTGTTGAAGTGGATCGCAAGTGGAATCGTCCCGATTATCATCTGCCTGGTCCAAAATTGTTTCAGATTCAGCCCCGACAGGCGAGCAATGGAGGCATGAGAAAGTAAGATGGGCCAACCAATTCAATTAGAGATATCGCCGCGTAGCCAGGAGCGTGAGAATCAAGCCGAGCTATCCCGGGCGCCGGAAAAATATGCCGAGGCAACCCTCGCCGGCTACGAGTTGCTACAAGCATTACACGACGCCGGCGTGTTGGAAGCAGTGCGTTCCACTGCCGGTGGGAGTTCGAAGATCCTTGAGCAGGCAGTGGTTGTCGCGAGTGGCGCCGAGGCCATTCGGGCGACCAGGAATCTCTTATTACTTCTTAGAGCTTTAGCCGAGATCGATCCGGTATTGCTGTCGGACCTGACACGAGCAGCTCCGACGGCGCTGGCCCAGGCCAATCATGATGAAGCTCGGCCTCCGGGATTAATGAAACTTGTCCGCACATTCTTGAATAGAGACTTTCGTCGAGGCCTGGCCACGTTCAATGATCTGTTAATTGTATTCGGCAAGAATCTGTCCGCTAATAATTCTCATTAGGCAAAACGGCAAGAGTCTGCACCTCCAGGATCGGGAAGCGGGCAAGAATTCAATGCCGGAATCGATCCTTTCTCTGCGTCCCTCTGCGCTCCCCTGCGTCCCTCTGCGATGCTTCGTAATAAATAAGAAGGTTCTTGCCTATGACTCAGAAAAGACGAGAAAGACGCAGGGTATCGCAGAGAGAAATCATGCGTCATAGGCGATAACTGATATTTGTAGCTGGTGTGGACCAATCTGACTGATATTGCATTCCTCAATACAATCTCAACCTTCGTTTCACAGTCGCGACTTCTCAATAAAGCAAGATCAGGATCTTTCGGGCAAACAATCGAAAGAACGGATCAGAGCTATTTGTGATGATACGAACGATCGGTCGAAAGCTGTTGAGACCGATAAGTAACCATTGAAAAGAGGAAGTCAAATGAAACGGAAAGCAGCATTATCAGGCATGGCCATAATAGCTCTCTTGAGCATCGCTACGTTTGCGACACCAGCGCTCGCGATTAACCAGCAATCGACAGCCCAGCAAACAAAGAAGAACGGGAGGCGAGGAAAGGCTGACAACAAAAAATAACTTGGACCATCCCAATGTGAGGTCGAGTTCCCGTTATCAGCACTTAATAAACAAGGTGAGCCCAGAGGTTACGAAAACCAGGTCATGAAGGTAACAAATCGTTGGATTATCGCAATCGCTGCCGTACTTATTCAGATCGCGCTCGGAGCTGTTTACGCATGGAGTGTGTTTCGAGCTCCGCTAGTCAATCAGTTCCACTGGAGCATTTCTGAAGTAACTTTGACATTTACCATCAGCATTTTTGTGTTGGGTGTTTCAGCCTTTTTCGGCGGCCTCTGGTTGAATCGCACAGGACCACGGGTGGTTGCTCTGAGTGGAGGAGTGCTCTATGGACTGGGGGTGTTTCTTGCAAGTTTTTCTGCGCACAGACTGTGGTGGTTATACCTTAGCTATGGCTTGATAGGGGGCATCGGTCTCGGCTTTGGTTACATAGTCCCTGTTGCGGTCCTGGTGAAGTGGTTTCCGGATCGCAGAGGACTCATCACAGGTGTCGCAGTCGGGGGATTTGGCGCCGGTGCATTAATTACTGCGCCGGTTGCCACATCCCTGATTCAAAGCGTCGGTGTGTTGACCACGTTTGCATATCTCGGTATCTCGTATCTGGTTGTGACTGTTGCCGGCGGATTGTTCATGCAAAATCCGCCGGAGGGTTGGCATCCTGAAGGCTGGACGCCCACTGCTTCGGAGACAAAACAGCGTGCTCGCCACGATTACAGCCTGCGGGAAGCACTGCAAACATGGCAGTGGTACGCGCTCTGGCTGCTACTGTTTCTAAATACATTTGCAGGCATTTCGATAATTTCTCAGGAAGCTCCGATCCTTCAAGAGCTGATTGGCGCCAGTGCAGTAGTTGCAGCCAGCATGGTGGGCATCGCGAGTATTGGAAACGCAGTTGGCAGAGTCTTCTGGGCGTGGGTATCGGATCTCATATCCCGAAGAACGACGTTCCTGGTGATGTTTCTGATGCAGGTCGCGCTCTTTTGGTTTTTACCGAGCATTGCCGCAGTTGCGCTGATGACCATCCTGACCTTCCTGATATTGATGTGCTATGGCGGTGGATTCGGCACAATGCCGGCTTTTGCGGCCGACTATTTTGGGTCTAAGAATGTTGGTCCCATCTACGGTTTAATGTTGACTGCCTGGGGTTTTGCCAGCGCTGTTGGTCCATTGCTGATTGCGTACATGCGCGAGACCACCGGATCGTACCCTGGTGCCTTGCACATCATAGCGCTGGTGATGGCCATCTCAGCCGTACTTCCCATTCTGGTTTCACCTCCTGAGAAAGCCTCTTCTGCTCGCGACGTCAAACTCGGTGGCCCTGATAGAGCTACGCCACCAGTTGGCTCAAAGGCTTAGTTGAAACTTTTGAGTTTCAGGTTGAAGACCGTGGACCTGATGTGGATGAGAGCTTTTTTTGTTACGAGGCGAGTGACCGTACCGACCGGATCGGTACAACTCACGCCCACAAGATAATGGCTTGGTTGGGCTTTGCACAAAAAGTAACATGCCAACAGTACAGTACCGCGAGCGAAGCGACCGGATGGCACAGTTCAACGAACCAACCATCAGAAATTTTGGTGTATGTCGAGTGTGCCACCGCCGCGCTTCGCTCGCGGTACTGTACTGATCGCTCGCCACTCACGCGCCCGGTAAGTATCGATTGGCGCGGGAGGGGGTAGGCAGAATTTGAGCGACCACGCGACTGAAGTCGGTGTGTTTTCAGTTGATGCGGTCAGATAGGAAACGTATCGGAGCGATACAACCGAAAGGGCAGTGTAAGTGCTGAAAATTGTAAAACTGCGGTCGATATGAATAGGGTGATGGATTCACATTTAGGTCTTGTTAAGGGCTAACAAAAGGGTGCCCGGCAGACTGTGAGTATTTGGCCCACTCTGCACAGCTTTACAAAATTTTTTGCTGGCCTTTCAGTTGCATTTAAACCCTCTCTCATTGCGAAGAGCGAGGTGGTAACAAACACTATGGCAGCTGAAAAAGAGCAGGTTAAGGAAAAAACAACGAAGCCTGGCGAGACTGGACGAAAAGCCCCATCGCCAGATTGGCTGACCAAACAGAACGTTGAGGCAATCTCCAGACTAGAGGAAGCAGCGCGCGAACAACGTACCCCGGCTGATCGGATCGCCGATGTTATAGCAAAGTTTTGCGGCAGCATGACGTTCGTCTGGGTTCACGTCATCTGGTTTGGGTCGTGGATTGGCTACAACGTACTTCCCGGAGTGAAACAGATCGATCCCTTTCCTTTCACTTTCCTTACGCTGGTTGTGTCCTTAGAGGCGATCTTTCTGTCGACATTTATTTTGATAAGCCAAAATCATGACACCCAAATCAGCGAAAGACGGAATCACCTCGACTTGCAGATCAATCTACTCACCGAACAAGAGAACACGACGATGATTTCAATGCTGCGAGCTATAGCTGACAAGGTTGGAGCGGACATCAGCAACGATCCCAAGGTTGAGGTCATGAGCGAAGAGACTCAGCCGGACAAGCTGGTCAGGCAAATCGAACAACACGAGAATGAAAAGTAGCCGCAGATCGATCCCAACCATGTGTCTTCTACGTTCCTACGCGGCGCAGCAGGTCATCCCAACGTGGATCGTTTTTTAGTGGATCGAGTAACGGTTCCAAACGAAGTACCGCCACAAAATTGCCATGATCCCGGTAAGACTTTTCAAGCCAGGCAAAGGCCTTATCCTTGTCGCCAAATCCGGCATAAATCAAGGCCAGATCACGACCATCCGCTTCCTGGTTGTTGTACCTGTCCTCTAATTCTTTGACGAGAGCTTCGGCTTCGGCTTTTCGTCCAAGGCGAGCATAGACGTGGCCCAACAACGAAAGGGAAGCGTCCGACTGGTTCGATAACTCGGAACTCTTTTCTCCTTCCACCAGGGCTTCCGCAAGCTTCTCTTGTTTTACAAACGCAATGGCCAGTGTTTGATGGGCGGCCCAAAAAGTGGCATCGAGATCGATCATTCGGTTGCACTCTTCTACGGCCAGGTCGAATTTGCCCTGGTCGATGTATTGCTCCGCGATGTTATTGATTATCACCAGGGACAACGGATCGAGTTCGTTGGCGCGTTTGATCTCGGCCCACCCTTCATCAACTCGGCCTCGGGCACGAAGTAGTCGCGAGTACCAGTGATGAGCTGTCGGGTAGTTAGGGTTGAGTTCGATAGCGCGTTTGAACTGGACCTCGGCCTCGTCCATCTTCCAATCGAAGTGACTGATGATTCCGAGGGTCGCATGAGGCTCGGCCAGCAAGCTGTCTAATTCAATGGACTTTAGCGCATTGGTCTTAGCCAGTGGCAAAGTGTCGCTCGCTCGCTTTCGAGCATAGGTTGACGAGATGGCGTAACAATCAGCAATTCCGGCATAAGCAAGTGCAAAGCCCGGATCCCGATCGGCTGCCGCCTTAAACGCTTCAAGTGCCTTTTCGACATTTGCACCTGTTCTTTTATTCCAATAGAAACGGCCTTTGAGGTAAAGCTTGTAAGCCTCGTTGTCGTTCGTGTAGCGCTTAGTGAGTCCTTTCGATTCATCTCCTGAGAGCTTTATTTGAAGTTTCTCGCTTATTGCGGTAGCAATTTCGCGTTGCGTCGCTAACAGCTCCGACATCTTACGTTCGAACTGCTCGCCCCACAGTACCTGGTTTTTGCGAGCATCGATTAGTTCCACACTAATAGTTAGATTGTCACCTCGTTGGACCATGCGACCAAACATCACAGCGTTAACGCCCAGGTCACTGGCTATCTTATTAACGTCTAACTCCTTGCCCTTGTAACGAAGTACGGAACTGGTAGGACTTACTTTCAAATTCGGCAATTGAGATAAGCGATAGATGAGCGACTCCGCAAGACCATCTGACAGGTATTCAGAGTCCTGGTTTCCACTTTTGTTTTCGAACGGAAGTACAGCGATTGAGTGGATCTCATCTGAACTGTCGGTGCGCAACCTAAAGAACCAGTAACCACCTCCAAGTAAGGTGAGAACCAACACTGCGAGCACAACTGTGACCAGTTTCTTGTGACTCTTTATTTCTCCAACCAGATACTCGGCACTTGAACGCTGTTGCGAACCGCCGTCGTGAGTGGTAACTGCCGCAGACTGAACACTAGTCACATTGGATTCGCTGCTGACGTTTGCAGAGGCTACTGATTGCGGCACTTGTGAGCGTTCCAGTTCCTCAGAGAATTCGAGTTCGCGCTTAAGATTCTTCAGGTCCAATTGCAGATCTTTGATAGTTTGATAGCGCTCGTCAGTATTCTTTTGCAGCGATTTCCTGACAATCCTTTGCAACTCGGCTGGTGTACTTCCGTCCAATGGACTCGGTTCCCTGGTGAGGATTGCTGCGATCGAGTCGTTCATCGTCTCAGCTGCGAATGGAGTCCGTCCGGTTAACATTTCGTAGAGCACTATTCCAAGACTCCACACGTCAGACCGCCCGTCGATCTCCTTCCCGCGCGCTTGTTCTGGCGACATGTATGAAACAGTTCCCATCACGATGCCGGGATTGGTTAAGGGCCGTTGAGTCGGAGCCTCGGAATGAGATGGGCCGGCGCTTCCAGGCTGTGCTGACAACTTTGCGAGTCCGAAATCGAGCACCTTCACCAAACCATCATCGCGGATCATGATGTTCTCGGGTTTGATGTCGCGGTGAATGATGCCGGCGCCATGTGCAGCACTGAGTGCCGCCGCAACCTGCAACGCAACGTCTAACGTTTCGCGAAGAGTTAACTGCTCGCCTCGTAAGCGATCGTGGAGCGTGTGCCCTTTGACGAGTTCGGTAGCTATGAAACGAGTATTGTCGTAGGTGCCAATTTCGTAAACGGTCAGGATGTTCGGGTGGTTCAGGGCAGAGGCGGCTTTAGCTTCCTGAATAAAGCGACGAACGCGGTCTTCATTGTCGGCAACTTCGGCCAGTAGCACTTTTAAGGCAACTTGTCGGTCAAGTTGTGAGTCCTGGGCCAGATAAACTTCGCCCATGCCGCCGGCGCCGAGTTTTGAAAGAATCGTGTAGTGTGCGAGTGTCGTCTTTGGGGGAATTGACATTGATTATTAGGTTGTTTGGATCCCTATAGCTCTACTAGGGGCAAGTCGAGGGAGGTTTTGGATCGACATTTCCCTCTGTTGAGTTGTATTCGAACACGTTTCCTTTGCCGCACTTGTCTACCATCCCAGCCTGCGTGTTGATGGCCAAACCTGGTCTGGACCGGAACTGATTGCGTCTGACAGTCGTGTTCCGCACTCCATTGAGCGTCACAGTGGAGTTGCCTCCGCCTCCGGTCGACTCAAAGTCATTGTCCTGAATCAAACATCCGTCGAGGTTGTAGGCTTGTACGGCATTCTGTCCTGTTCTGAAGACGTAGTTATTCACAATTTTGCATTGCTTTAAACCCACCAGAAAGAGTCCGTTGCTCATGTAACGATGAACTGAATCTCCACGTCCACCGATTGCGATGTTATTGGCCGCTATCACCATGCCGTGATTTATGCCACTGTAAGGATCCTGGAGACAAAGAGCATTGCCAGTTCCTTCTCGAGACGCCCCTTCGTAATCGAAAAGGTTATTGAACACCTGGATGTTCTTGCTATGGTCCGCAGCCGAATTAGTCTCCAGATCGAATCCACAAACCCCGCCTCCAAACTTTGGTTCATGATGTCCGGGCCGGCGCGAGTAATTCTCAATGACCAATAAGTTCTCTGAATTTACTGCTGCGAAGTTTGCGGCCGCTACTCCCGAAGCTACGTTGTGCCAGATCAGACCTTGATCGGAGAAATTATTCTTCTGGAGAGCAGAGCCTCCAAATGTGATCCCGATTGAGCCGGTATCTTCCAGATAATTATTCTGGGCTGTGCATTTCACGCAGTTGCCGAGCAAAATTGTGGACCGCACGCCTCCGTCATAAATTTTTTGTCTACCTTTGATATGAAAACCGATAACAGCAATATTGCGAGCCGCTCCAGTATGTGATGCGACCGAATCGCCTAAAGCCTGGAAGACTTCGATTGCTGGTAATGTGCCATTGACGAAGGTCGGTTCTAAGATCGTGGTTCCAGTGCCGGCCAATTGGTCCGCGGTGAGGGCCTGAACTCTCTGGAGGTATGGATCTTTCCAGTTTCGACCGTTACCCAGTTTGAAGTAATCAACGAGAGCCTTGGGCAATCGCCATGTGCCTTCGACCCTTACTCCATCAGCGATGAGAAACTGGCCCTGATCGGTTATGCCCTGCATATCGCAGGAGTAGGTACCACTGTCAAAGACCGTGTGTTTTTTGAGCGTCACTTGCTTTGAGATCGAGCCGCCCCCTTGGATCTTTACAGTAGCAACAGTCGGGTCATCCTGTGCGGCCTGAATTTTATCGGCAAGGTTATCGCCCGCCACAGTCACTGTCTTTCCTGGGTTAATCTGAGGCAGAAAACTTTCTGGATCATAGCTCGGTGTGGGATAAGGAGTGGCAGTGGAAGATGCAGAACGTTGTGAACCTTTTTCATACAAGGCTGAAACAAGCAGAATTAAAGCCAACGGGACAAAAATTATGGAGCGTACCTGCATGTCCGAAGATCTCCAGCGTGTTTACGTTGCGCGAGTTATCAGCTGCAAGCAGTTTACAACGTAGCCCTCCGTTTGGCTTCTCGGCGCTGCGTGATCTCCGCGTCTCTGTGACCTGCTTGATTCGCGCGCCTCTTTCACTCAAACAGCTCTTGCGTTTCAAGCAAGTGCGAGCGGTCGCTCCGCTCCTGGCTCTGTAATGACACACACTTTCTCCTCTTTCATTCTCCCCAGGCTTTAATAGGCTAATCAGCGTGCCTGTGGATTATGGTTCCAACCTGGAAGATTCAGTTGGGCCACGATCTCGAGGAACCTTGAGTCCTTTCGCAGGTTTTCGAAGTCGGGCCATGAACGAGCCAGCATTAGAAACATTGGGTCCCTGATCTCCAGTGCTTGTTGCGCGAATTCAAGTGCTCGATCGATTTCTCCTATCGACGCCGCTGCTGCCGCCAACATGGCTGGCTGAACATACTCACACGTGCTACGTGCCACGAACTCGAGAAATGCAGCTTGCGCCTTGTCTGCATGGCCCCAGGCGGCGTAATTGGATGCCAGTGTCATCATTGCCCAACCATGACGTCCTGAAAGCCCAAGCGCACGTTCTACGGCGGCGTTAGCTTCTTCGTATCTGCCAGCGTACTCAAGGGCAACAGCAAGACACCATTGCGCCAGATAGGACTGGGGATCGAGTTCCACACCTCGCTGTCCATGTTCTACTGCCTCCCCAATCCGACCGCTCGAGATCGCAGAAAAACAGAAAATCACATTTGTATAGGCCGACCACGGATCGATCCCAACCATGCGCAACATCTCGCGAAGCGCTTCACGATCTCGTCCCGAGACCCACTGAAGAAAAAACAGGCCGTACCAGGCAATCGCCTGCGAGTAGTTGGGATTTAGGCTTAGAGCAGTCTCAAATTCTCTTTCAGCGAGCTCATAATCCTTTTCCCACAAGAGGGTAGCGCAAGCTATTGCGTTGTGTGATTCCGCGAGACTGGGATCTAGTTCAAGTGCTCGTTTTGCTGCCTCAATGGCTCGAGGCATTGCCTCCTCTGGCCGTTTCAACCCTGAATAGCCTGAGGTTGTGTACCCGTCAGCCAAACCCGCCCAGGCTTGCGCATAAGAAGGATCAAGCGCGACAGCCTGGTTGAAGCAATCTATTGCTTTCGTGATGCTGAGTCCGCGTTGATAAAGAAGTGCGCGCCCTTTTAGATAAAGTTCGTATGCTTCGATGTTACGTGTAGGTGGTTGATCTCCAGCTGGTTCTTCACTAAACGACAGCTGAAGGCGTCCAGCGAGCGTCGACGCGATTTCGTCCTGCACACTGAAGATGTCGTCGATAACTCGGTCGTAGCGCTCCGACCAGAGTTGATAGCCATTGCTGGCATCGATCAGTTGCGCAGTGATCCGCAGACGATCGCCTGAACGTCGTAGAGTTCCTTCGAGAATCGTTCCGACATTCAACTTCGCACCTATTGAACGCAAGTCTTCGTTTCTTCCTTTGAAAGAAAACGACGAGCTACGTCCTGCAACGCGAAGTCCCTGAATTTGTGCAAGTGCGTTAAGAATATCCTCAGTAATTCCGTCAGCGAAGAATTCTTGCTCCGAATCGCCTGACAGATTCTTGAAAGGCAGGATAGCGATGCTCTTGATAATTGATCCAGAGGAATGAGAACTGATGGAGGAGTTAGTGACAGGTTGAGTAGTTGGCAGAGCGACATGTTCATCGCGACTTCGCTCCGTCGCGTCGTCTCCACTTTGGCCCTTCTCAACTACACATTCCAGTCCCGCCTTCCGCAGACCATCCAGGAGATGTTCGGCATCTTCGACGCTCCACCACTTCATAAAATCTTTCCGCACAGTGGTGCCGACGTTTGGTCGAATCCTGAGTAGTTCGCCAACAGCTTTGGCTGCCAGGTCAATTTCACCGAGTTGCCCGCGAGCTGCCGCTGTAAGCAAGTGTTCAGCCCAATGGCCCGGTAGATTTACCTTCAGCGCAAAATTGAGTGCGGCGCGATAGTCGCGTTCTTTGTAGGCCTGATAGAAGTTGGCATACCAGTACCATCCTGGATGATTAGGGTTCAGTTGCTTCGCACGCTCAACTAACTGCAGCCCGCGTTCGGCGTCGCCACTGAAGGTCAACATCTCACCCAGGGAGGCGTGAGAATCACCGTCCATCGTGTTGAGCGCAACTGCTCTTTCTACGGCATTTCGGAAGCTCTGCGGCTCCTTTTTAAAGAAGTGCACTCGGGCCAAGCTAGCCCAGGCCCAGTGGTTGGATGGGGCGAGGTCGACAGCCCTGCGCGCAGCCTTTTCAGCTTGTGCCAGGGAATCTGCTCGCACGTTGTAGCCCTGAGCATAGTTTTCAACAAGCATTACTCCCAACATAGACCATGCGTCCGCATAAGTCGGCGCTTTCTGCACTGCTAATTCCAAACTGAACACGGCGTCAGCAAGCGCTTCGGGCGTAAGTTTCTGAGCGTAATTGAAACTTCGCAGTACCGCTTCATACGGACTTAACTCTTCAGGAGTCCGATTTTGAACAGCGTCACTCATACTGCGTGGAAGTACGCCGTGTGAATCGGCAACCGTAGATACGATCCGCGGAACCAACTCATCCTGCAATTCAAAAACCGCTTCAGCCCTTAACGCTCGGTTATAGTTCTCGGCCCACAAATGAACTCCCGTGTTTGCGTCAATTAGCTGTACGGCAAGACGCAACATTGAACCGGCTTGCCGAAGACTTCCCTCGATGACGTAACGCGCGCCTAATTCCTTGCCAACCGTGCGAATGTCTAACGCCTCACCACTGAAGCGCAGCGTTGAACTACGCGAGATCACCCTGAGATAGGAAAAGTGTGAAAGGCCTGTGATGATGTCTTCTGAAATTCCTTCAGCGAGAACTTCGAGATCAAAATTGGAGCCCCGATATTTAAATGGCAAAACAGCAATCCAGAAACCTTCGGCTGCGCGTTTGGGTCCCGAGTCAGCAACTGATTCTATTGCTCGCGAATGGGTACTTGAGAGAATTACCTGGGTCTGGTCTTCACTTCTTGTTTGATCGGTAGAATGAGGTTCGAACTGCGATTGATATTCGTTGCGTCTCTGTAGATTTTTCAATGCGACTACAGCTTCACCAATCGATTGATATCGCTCCTCGGGTTTCTTGGCCAGCAACTTACTGAGAATCTGAGCGAGATGCGGCGAGATCGCCTGAATTGCGGAGAGGTCAGATTCCTGATGCAGAATATTTGCCAATGTGTCAGTGACTGTGGCGCCACTAAAAGGCTTCCGACCAGTCAGCATCTCATAGATGACCACACCAAGACTCCAAACATCACTGCGAACATCAACCGATTGTCCACGCGCTTGCTCTGGCGACATATAGGCCACGGTCCCAAGGATCATTCCCGGCTGTGTTTCCGAGATTTTTGTCTGACCTTCCGGATCGCTACCTCCAGTGACAGTCGACTTCGCGAGCCCGAAGTCGAGCACTTTAACTAAACCGTCGGATCGTACCATTATGTTTTCGGGCTTGATGTCGCGATGAACTATTCCCGCATGGTGTGCGGCGTTGAGTGCCGCAGAAACCTGCGAGGCAATCTCGAGGCATCGAGATAGCGACAGGGGCTTCGGTTCGATCAAGTTCCGGAGTGTTTTTCCATCGATAAACTCCGTCGCGATGTAGTGTTGGTTATCCGCTTCTCCAATTTCATGTATGGTCAAAATATTCGGATGATTCAGTGCGGATACAGATTTCGCCTCACGCATAAAGCGGCCCATCCGCATGTCGTCTTCGCCAAAATCAACTGGGAGAATTTTCAGCGCAACCTTGCGATCCAGCTTTGTGTCGTAAGCCAGATATACTTCACCCATTCCACCGGTACCAATTTTGGAAATGACCTTGTAGTGTGCGAGTAATGAATTGGGGGATAGTGACATTACCGATTTGATCTTCTATCAGGGGTATACGATTACTAAGGCTCCCGGCGTGTTCAGTCCCTGCGGTAGTTCGACATCCATTTTGCACGGTACCGTACGCATAGACAAACGCTTATTCCGTTTGACGATCTTCATCAAACTCCAACCCTGCCTTACGGAGACCGTCAAGCAGATGCTCGGTGAGCTCAGCGTCATGCCACTTGCTGAACTCCACCCGCGCTATCGCGCCAAAGTTCGGCAAAATTGCGTGCAGTTCTTGTAATGAGGCGCGCGCACGCTGTTGTTCACCGAGTTGCCCATATACTGCAGCTAGCAATGCGTGAGGCCAATAGTAGCCGGGCATATTGACCTTCAGTGCACTTGCCAGTGCTCCGGTATAGTCTCGCCTGCGGTAGGCATCGGTAAGACGGAGGTAGTGATACCAGCCCGGATGATGTGGATTGAGCTGCATCGCTCGGTCCACCACGCCGACTCCGTACTCCCAGTCACCGGCATAAGCGATCATCATTCCGAGTATTGCTAAGGTAGAGGCATCTATTGGATTCAGGTCGATGGCGCGCTCCGCTGCGGTGCGAAAAGCTGGGATATCTTTCTGAAAGAACAACGCGGTTGCCAATGCGCAGTGCGCGAAGTGGTTGGTCGGCGCAGATGTGACCGCTCGCTGTGCGGCGGCCCGGGCGCGGCCCAACGGATCCGGCCTGGGGTTGTACCCGAACGCGTACTCGTGCCAGTAGATAAACGACAGTTCGGCGAGGCAGTCGCTGTGATCGGGGTTGCGAGCAACCGACGTTTCGAGGATCTCGCGGACTTCCGCGTGTTCCCCGGGCGTGACGCGCTCCCAGTAACCGAAGGTACGCACTACAGCCTCGTGCGCGGAGTAGTCACCGGCGCTCCTGCCGCGTAGCGACTCACTCATGCTACGCACCAGTGCGCCGTATTGATCAGCGACCGTCGAAACGATCCGCGGAACCAGATCGTCCTGCAACTCGAAAATAGTCTCCGGACTAAACGCACGTTCATAGTTCTCGGCCCACAGATGAGCGCCGGTTGTTGTATCGACGAGTTGGACCGCGAGGCGCAACTTCATCCCCGACTGTCGCAGGCTGCCTTCCATCACGTAGCGTGCACCGAGTGTCTGGCCAGTCGTCTTGACCTCACTCGAATGACCGTCATAGCTCAAGGACGAATGGCGAGCGATGACGCGCAGGTAGGAGAAGCGCGACAGCCCCGTAACGATATCTTCCGACAGTCCTTCGGCTAGCGCTTTGAGTTCCGGCGCCGTGCCCGCAGATTTAAACGGAAGAACTGCGACCCAGAACCCATCACTAGATCCGATCTCGGTTGGAGAAGACCGTGACGATGATGGACCAACCTGGTCGTCAATGTTCAGCCCTGCTTTTCGAAGTCCGTCTATGAGCTTCTCGACTAGTTCCGGTTGGTACCACTTATCAAGCTGCTTCCTTGTGACTGCCGTGTCAGGTGTCAGCGAGAGAAGAGTTCGCACGGTCCTGTCTGCAGCTTCTCGTTCTCCCAGTTGACCGTAAACAGCAGCAAGCATTACCTGACATAAGTCGACTGTTGGTTGGTTAATCTTGAGTGCGTAGGCTCGCGCGCTGGTATAGTCGCCGTTGCGATAAGCGTTGTAGAAGGGCACGGCCCAATACCAACCAGGATGATTCGGATTGAGTTGCCGGGCTCGTTCGGCAACTTCACAGCCGTAATCCCAGTCACCAGAAAAAGCAATCAGGTGGCTCACGTATTCCATCGTTGAGCCATCCATCGGGTTGAGAGCGATAGCTCGTTCTGCCGCGTGGTGAAACGCGTCAAATTCTTTGTTAAAGAAGAGGGCCTGAGCGAGAGCGAGGTAAGCGAAGTGATTCGCTGGAGCTGCGTCAACCGCGCGCCGCGCCGCCTGGAGTGAACGCCCCATCGAATCTGGTTGTTCGTTGAATCCGAATCGGAATTCCTCACCGTACATCATCGACAGCATTGCCCAACCGTCAGCATTCCCTGGTGCTTGTTCGACAGCTCTTTCCAATGCAGCGCGAGATGCTGCGTGTTCTTCTGGCGTGACCCGTTCGTAGTATCCGAAGCTGCGGAGCACCGCTTCGTACGGCGTCAATTGTCCGAAAGGTTTGAGCCGCACTGCCTCACTCATGCTATGCGTTAGGACACCGTACCAGTCCGCAACTGTGGAGACGATGCGAGGTACAAGTTCATCCTGGAGTGCGAAGAGTTTGTCGGTATCGACCTCGCGATCATAAGTCTCCGCCCAGAGATGCACGCCCGTAGTCGCGTCCACGAGTTGTACGACAAGACGCAATATTGAACCCGCTTGACGGAGACTGCCATCCATCACATACCTTGCGCCAAGTTGTTTTCCGATTGAACGTACATCGGAATTCTCGCTTGTTAAGCGTAGCGTGGACCCGCGAGCTATTACTCGTAGACATGAGAAGCGCGAGAGGCCTGTAATGATATCTTCAGAAAGACCTTCAGCGAGCGCTTCGAGATCCGCGTTGTTGCCACGATACTTAAACGGCAGTACCGCTACCCAGAAGCCTTCTTCAGCACCCGAAACTCGTGGTTTGTCAGAAACGACACGGAAGGGGAGTGTCTTGCTACCTCCATATTTCTGAATTTCCTCCAACGCTTGCGCTACTTCGCTTGCCGCAGGACGGTTTTTTGCATCCTTCTCAAGCATGCGCAAAATCAAATCATCAAGTGCCGGCGGAAGAGTTGATTTCAGACTAGTCATCGACGGCGGCGTCTGCGAAGTGATCGCATGCAAGTAACCAATCATCGTCTCAGATTTGAATGGATGACTTCCAGTCGCCAATTCATAAAAAAGAATCCCCAAAGCAAAAACATCTGAAGCCGATCCGACTGTCTGACCGCTTGCTTGTTCCGGAGACATATACGCAAGCGTACCCATCACTGTGCCTGGTGTTGTTTGCTGCGCGAGCGTCATGGCTTCGGGGTCACTCGCAGTAGTAGGGAGCAAACGTGCGAGGCCGAAGTCCAACATCTTCACGTAACCATCGTCACGCACCATGATGTTGTCGGGCTTGATGTCGCGATGCGTGATGCCCACTGCGTGTGCGGCGCTCAGTGCCTTTGCCATCTGCGCACTGAGAGTGAAGAAGGTTTCGAGTGAGTTGTCTTTCGCGATGACAGTGCGCAAGGTTCGACCGGCAACAAACTCCATCACGATGAAACGGCCGCTTTCACTTTCGCCGATGTCGTAAACCGAAATGATGTTTGGGTGATTGAGGGCTGAGGCAGCCTTGGCCTCCTGAGTAAACCGACGCACCCGTTCTGAGTCTTCGGTGAATTGGGCCGGGAGAAGTTTTAGTGCGACCTTGCGACCGAGCCTCGTGTCTTCCGCCAACCACACTTCACCCATCCCGCCTTCGCCAATCTTGGAGACGATGCGGTAGTGCGACAGCATGGAGTTGGCCGGCAGTTCCTTATTCACTATTTAATAAGTAGAAGTAATCAATCACCGCACTCTCGTGTCTTTCGCCAACTACCGCCGCTACTGGCCCGTGGTGCCTAACGACAAAACTTCGCAGTCGAAAACCAGCGCGCCCGGGCGCGAATTCAATACTTTACTCACCCATCTGGCGCCGATAATCCTCGCTATCAAAGTGACCTCTTGAAGTTGCTATCAAACCATTCGTTCCTATGGTCCAGACTTCGTAGCCACTAATACGAACCTGTCGTCCTGTGCCATCAGGACCAGTACTGGCGCCAGTGAGCGTCCAGTGATAACGGATCTCATTATCGGCGAGCACAAGATCATCGAGGTAGACTTTTAGATCTGGAAAGGTAGTCATGAAACCACGAGCAACTTCAGCGATGGCCGCCCGACCAACGGTGGGCAAACCTCCGTTGATGCTCAACCAACCAGCCTCTTCATAAAAGGATGCAACCTGCACCGGATTTTGACTGCACCAGGCCTCAGTGTACGCCTCAGATAGATTCCGCAGTCTATTATGGTCCATAGTCAGGGTTTAAATCTCCGTTGTGTCGGGTTTGGAAAAGATCACCGGGACGCTGAACGGCTTCACGTTTTGTGTGTGAGTCGCTACCCGGCGCGGAACCATAGTGCGAGTTCGTGTTAATTCGTGGATCGTAAAGGGCCAGAAGAACATGATCCACGAAATAACTCAACACGTGTCACTTCAATCCATCCACTAGAAAAAGCTCCATCAGAATACGGCGCAATGAGTAAACATAACCCTTTCCGTCAGGTGTGAGGATCATAGTCGGCGGATAAAATATTCCTGTTCTGTCCGCTGGCGTCACCTCTTTTAACAGTTCCTTGCGCCCTGTCGCCAGGTTCAACCGAGATACTTTTAGAGAGACGTCGTCCCAGGAATACACGTAGAGCGACTGCCCGTCGCCGCTCCAACCTGAAATTGCATCCTTATTAGTGAGGCCAGGTATCAGCTTGGGTTGTTCATCTCTGTTGACAGAATAGATAGCGCCCCGACCATTATTGTCAAACGCAACCAGAGATCCTCCGTCGTGCGAGACGAATCTGCCTTCAACTCCTTCCGGAGTGATCGGGCGCGGTTCACCGGAGTCGATCGCCTGAATGTAGCAACGAGCAAGGTGTCCAGGTTCCCGTCCGAGGAACATGATCTGCTTTCCATCAGGTAACCAGGCGGCATCGTTGTACTGTTCAATACCGTGCTGTTCCATTCGCTTCATTTCACCTGCGGCCGTGGGCAAAAACACTATCTGCGAGGGCTGCGAAAGAAGCGCCAGAACCCATTTCCCATCCGGTGATAGCTTGCCTCTGCCGCCGTCGCCGAGACGAACGGCGGGCGAAGCATCGGTCTTACCCAGATAGGTCGAGTAGTTAGTTCCGCTGCCCTGTCCCCAATAGGAAAAGACAAAAGTTTTGCCATCTGCCGAGAGATCGTCGAGACCGCCCATATCGAGCCAGGAAATATCGCGCTCCGCTGCCTCGCCAGGAGTGAATCCGAACAGGTCTGTCGATTGTTTGAAGCGTGTTAAGAGGACATGACCGTCCCGGGTGATGTCGTGAAGCTCCAGATCGGCCGGCACTCGCAACACCAACCTGGTTTTTCCAGAAAGCGTGGCGGCAAATAGTGAGTTTGGGTCGTTTGATGTACTGGCTGTGAACCAGACCTCGTCTCCGGTGGGTG
>DASROI010000111.1:0-9088 GCA_035646955.1 Pyrinomonadaceae bacterium | reverse complement strand
GAAGCAAGGACTACAGCTGAAAGAGGCATGCCTGAAGAGCGTTTCAAGGCTTCATCAAGTGCGCCAGCCACGTTGCTGCTATGGCCTTCACCAGTCAAAGACTCCGCATTGTCTAACGCCTCGAGGCGATTGGAAAATCCGTACAGACTTGTTTTGAACTTTTCGTTGAGCCGATCGAGAAATGACTTTTTATTCGAAGGCGCCGTCAAAAGAGACTGCTTTGCTGCGTCCAGGCGTGTCGCAGCGGCTGGTCCATCATGCAGGTTCATACTCTGCGAGTCGTCAATGACCAGGGCGACATAACTGCTACGCGGAATGACGGAAGAGACCACAACTACCGGGCGAAGTAGCAGCACAACCATGAGCACCAGGAGCGTCGCGCGCAATCCAACGAGTGCGAGTTTGGTAGGAGTGGCTAATCTGAGTCGAGGCTGGAAATAGATGACGTAGATAACGCCTGCGATGACGAGCGCGATCAGGAAGAGAACAACGACACCGGGACGCACATCAAAACCAAACCGTCCATTTGCAAAGACGGCTCGTTCATGCCCGAACAAAAACCGCACGATAGCGTTCATTGCTAATGCTCTTCATTATACACATCAAACCAGTGAGGCTTCAGTTCGACGGATTGTCAGGGACTCGAAGCTTAGTAGCTGAGCGCGGCCTCGGGGTTGTTTGGCGGGAAAAGAGAGTTATTTCTAGAGATTTCGATTCCTAATGCCTTTCAGGGAATTTCCTACAACTGTTTAGAAAAGTTATGCACGATTTTGGATAACTTTGGCGTCCCCTTCAGAAGAGCGGTCAACGAGTTGTAATTCCCACAACGTACACCGCGAAGCCTTAATTGGACGTGGGGACTAGGTAGAAGTTGAGGTACCACGCAGCTAAAGCAGGTGGTGTCGACGAAGCCTTAATTGGACGTGGGGACTAGGTGGAAGTTGAGGTACCACGCTGCTGAAAAGCAGGTGGTATCAGTGTCGGCAATCAAATTCCATCCAACCATCACGGTCGGGGGGGTACGTCACCACAGCACTAGTCGTTGCATTTCTGGCCTCACGACCCTACCTGTGTCACGCAGGTCACTAACGCTCCATGTCGCGTGTCGTTCCCACGAGAGGAGCCGACCCGAGCCATCCTCCATATAAACAGGTGCCGAAGCCACGCCGCGAGAAAGATCCAGCAGACAGCTATCGCCCGTTGGACTGTGTCGCGCGACCAACTCTCGTCCATCCGGTAACAAATACACATGATCACTTATAAGCGCCATTAACCGCCATTGTGATCACAGCCTGTTAACGCATGTTTACTGTCGAACGAACTTCTTGTTAATTATGTGATTGGTGCAACCATGATGTTAGACTGCTCGTCGACATTCCAACTCTTCAGCTGCGGTCACGAGACGAATGGCTAAAAAACGATTCGCTGTAACCCTGCTCTCACTCTTGCTCATTTCGTTCATTTTGATCTCAACCCTTCCAGGCTTTTCATCTAATGCAACCCTTGATGAGCCTGCGAGCCAGGGACAACCTATTACTCCGGCCGGATCTCTGGTCGAAGATTTATCAACCCATCAACCGGCAGTAGGTTCCTTGCCGGTGGGCTTCGTACGCACTCCTGATAAACTCGGACCAAATGGTCAGGGCAGATATCTAATATCCGTCAACAGCGGTTACGGAATTCAATTCAACGCGGGATCAAATCGCGGCCAACAATCATTGGGAGTGATTGATCTAAATGCGAAGCCTGCAGCGGTAATCCAGAATATCTATTTTCCCTCGCCGCAAAGCGTAAATGTTGGAGTCGCATTTGCTTCCAAACCGGACGAGAATGGGGAATACGCTTTTTACGTTTCGGGAGGATTTGAAAATAAAATATGGCTCTTTCGGTTTACTCCGGAAGGTCGTCCGCCAATCACGCCCGCTTCTCCTGGTCCAACCACCACTATTGAAGCTCCATTCATCGACGTATCAGCCTTTGCCAATGTCGCAAACAGTCCTCGATACAACAACGACAAAGTGCCGGTTTATCCAACCGGGATAGCATTGGGTCCCGACGAGAACACTTTGTATGTGGCAAACAATCTTGGTGACAGTCTCGGGATAATCGAAGACTTACGTGGCGAGCGAAAACTCTCCCGAGTTGATTTGCGTCATCCGGGTAACCTGGCTCATCCGACTTATCCCTATCAGGTCGTTTACGCAGGTGGAAAGATATACGTTTCGTGTTGGAATGATTCCTCAGTTGCGGTTATCCAGGCAAACGACGTCAAGAAACCGGTTTCGTTTATCAACGTCGGCAATCATCCGACCGCGATGCTGCTTAACCCACCAGGCAATCGTTTGTACGTGGCGAATTCAAATGACGACTCGGCTTCGGTGATCGATACACAAAAGGACGTTGAGATTGAGCGCATCAACGTCCGTCTTTCGCAACAGGTGCCCCCCGGAAACACTCCGGAAGGTATTGCGCTAAAAAATGATCATCTCTACATCGCTAATTCCCACAGCAACTCTATTGCGGTTGTAAAACTTTCGAGCAATGCCTCAGGGGTCGCTACTGATTGGACCGAGAATCGAGATCGAGACGACGAGCGAAGCGTCGTTTTAGGTTTCATTCCAACCGGACAATACCCATCTGCAGTAGCCATCGCAGACAACAGTTTGTTTGTAGGAAATGGAAAGGGAACCGGAGTCGAGAATTCGTCGGTGGTGGTAAACGATTCAGGCCGCGCTCCTAATGGGCCAAACGACCGATATCCAGTTGGTACGGGTCGTGCTCTGGCACAAGGTGGGCAGTACAGTGTGTCTGTGATCATCGGCAACATCAGTAAAATCGTTTTGCCGGATGAACCTGCTCTGGTCCGTTATTCACAACAGGTCATGCGCAACAACGGATTGCTGGGACAGCAATCGGTTAAGCTCTTCCAACGCCAGTCACCCATTAAACATGTCATCTATGTGATTAAGGAAAACCGCACCTACGATCAAGTCTTCGGTGATATTGAAAAATCCGGTGACGGAAACCGGCCCGATGGCGACCGTACTCTGGCGATTTTTGGTTCGACCGAAGCCGCCGCGCGTCCTGACGGAACGCGCCAGGATGTTTCACCCAACCATCGGGCTCTCGCTCTTAGATTTGGTCTGTTCGATCGATTTTTCGTAAATGCCGAAGCCAGTCCTGACGGCCACAATTGGTCCACTGCAGCGTTTTCTACCGATTATGTTGATAAGTCTTTTCGTTGGAATTACAGCCGCAGGGGGAGAACATACGATTTCGAAGGGTTCAACCGTTTGCCAAATTACGAACCCTTGAGAGGCCGGCCGTCAATGTTTGGTCCATCCGTTACGACGGAGGCACTTGCCGATTTCATGCGGAGATTTATTCCTTACCTGCATGACTCGCGCGACGTCGCTGAACCGCAGACACTTTATTTATGGGACGCAGCTGCACGAGCCGGATTGACTTACCGGAACTACGGTGAGTTTGTGGCGACAATCTCCGAGGCCGACGTGAAAGCTGTGAAGGAGAATCGCTCAAAGCCTTATCCAGATCTCTCACTGACAGTTTCGGCCATTCCGACCAAAAAATCTTTGGAGGGGCGCTTCAGCGAACTTTATCGAAACTTTGATATGGACACTCCGGATTCCATGACTGTTGACTCGTATAAAGCGGCCCGCGAATCTGACGGAGCTACAAACCCTGTGATCACTGCTGATCATTCCGATCCTCGGTTCCGAGGCTACTCGCGCATGGACATTTGGTTGAAGGAATTTCTCGCTAGTGTCGCAGAACGTGCGGGAGGTGGACCGGACCGATTTCCGAATCTTTCTATCGTCAGGCTTCCGAATGATCATACCGAAGGCATCCTGGCGAGAAAGCCCACCCCTCAATTCTTTGTAGCAGATAATGATTATGCTCTTGGGTTGATGGTTGAAGCTGTTTCCAGCAGCGTCTATTGGAAAGATACAGCAATCGTGGTGGTGGAGGACGATGCCCAGGATGGACCAGACCACGTGGATGCGCATCGATCCATCGGATTAATCATTAGTGCATACAATCGTCCGGGGTTACTGGTCCACGAGTTTCACAATACGGTCAGTTTTATCAGGACTATCGAACTGCTCCTGGGTTTACCCCCGATGAATCAACTCGATGCCACTGCGGCTCCAGCGAATATCTTTCGCAACGAGGCGGATCTGCGGCCGTATAAAGCTATTTTGCCCAATGTCGCCCTGGATAACCTGTTGAGTGCGCAAACGCGGGATACCGCCACACTGTACTGGATGAAGCGGACCGAAGAACAAGACCTGGCGCATGCTGACATGGCTGATCCGGAAATGCTCAACAGAATCATCTGGTTCTCGGTTAAAGGTCACGTCCCGATGCCGGAGATCGCGAGGTTACCAGCTTTCGACGTAATGAGACTCGGACTTCTGGAAGATCGTGAAGAGATTGCCGAGCGAGAAGAGCGAAAAGAAAGTAAAGGAAAAAAGTACGAGGATCCTGATTAGATTTCAGAGTTCTTTCAGTCTTCTGGCCACATACTTTCTTTCAACATTATTCGTCGTTAGCTCAAGTGCTCGCGAGTAAGCGGCTCGCGCTTCAGCAAACCGATTTAGTCTGCGCAGAAGATCCGCCCTGGCCGCATGATAACTAAAGTAGCTATCAAGAATCCCGGATCTGTTCGACGTCTCGACCAGCCTGAGCCCCTCATCCAACGATCCAGCCATTGCCACAGCCGCCGCGTAATTTAGATCAACAATCGCGGACGGTAGAAACCGCCTCAGTTCCTGATAGAGCGCTGCGATTTGTGTCCAGTCGGTCTCGGCGGCAGTTCGGGCTTCGGCATGCACCGCGGCGATAGCGGCTTGTAGTTGATACGGACCGGGCCGTCGTAAACGTAGTGCCTGCTCGATCAATTTAAGCCCATCTCTAATTTCGTTCTGGTCCCAAAGAGTGCGATCCTGTTCTTCCAACGTGACGAGCTCGCCCATTGAATCGATACGCGCGTTGCGATGTGAGTCCTGCAAGAGCATCAGAGAAATAAGACCAACATTTTCTGGTTCGTCGGGCAGCAGTTCGCAAATCAAACGCCCTAATCTAATTGCCTCGGCGCACAAGTCTGTTCTTAGCAGACTATCGCCGCCCGTAGCAGAATATCCTTCGTTGAAGACCAGGTAGATGACCGAACTGACCGATTCCAAGCGTTCCCCGATGACTTCGATTGCCGGTACTTCATAAGGAATTCCGGCGAGCCGGATCTTGTTCTTAGCTCGAACCAGTCGCTGAGCTAGTGTGGCTTCGGGTAACAAGAACGCTCGGGCAATTTCGTTCGTTGTGAGCCCGCCCAACGTTCGCAAGGTTAAGGCAATCTGGTTCTCCTGACTGATCGAAGGATGGCAGCAGGTGAAAATCAACCGGAGACGATCGTCTGGATATTCTGCCTCACTCGCCAGTGATTGCAGTGGGTCAACACTGTGGACGCGCTCAGTCTCGTATTCAAGTTGTGATTGCTTGGCCTCGCGCGTCTTTTCGCGACGAATTGAATCTACCAGCTTCCGATGAGCGACAGTTGTTAGCCAGGCTCCAGGGTTGCGAGGGATGCCGTCACTTTGCCAGGTCGCCGAGGCTGAAGTGAATGCATCCTGCAGTGCTTCTTCTGCGCGGTCGAATGAACCCGTCAGGCGTATCAACGTAGCGATGATGCGGCCGTATTCTTCGCGGAAAACTCTCTCGATGGTCTCGTGCGCGTGAGGCATACTTGATGATTCTACTTGGTGATTGAGGTTTTGTCGTTTTTAGTTGGATGTAGAAGTGGGTAAATTTGCACATCTAACATTCTTCACCGGACTGAGACCTTGTGAAAACTCAACCCTCTCATTCTCCCCAAGCTTCAGCTTGGGGTCCTGCGCACTCGGAGTGTAATCTGGCAACCTTGTAATCGGGTTGGTCTTGAGCATGTTTGTCTACTATGCCGGAAAGTGGAGTAATCCATTTGCCCCTGTCCTCACGCACATGGTTGTTCCTGGTCCTGTCAGCCCTGGCGACTGGTGCTTCATGGGTCTGCTATTTCCGGGCGCTAAAGATGGGCCAGGCCGCGAATGTTGCAGCTGTCGATAAATTTAGTGTTGTGCTAGTGGCGTTGTTTGCCTTTATCGTCCTGCATGAGCTCTTTTCCTTGCGAGAATGGTTTTCAGTTTTTCTGATCGGCAGCGGAGTGGTGCTATTTTCTCTAAAAAAATAATGGGTCGTCCCGACCGAATAAAATAAATCTCTGGTGAGCTTGAACAATGGATAGCAAACAATTTTTGAAGCAGTCAAAGAAGCTGTCTGAACCCTTTCGAATCTCGGATGGTAAAAAGTTTCGTCTGAAAAAGATCGATCCGCGAGATACGCTCGGGTTAGATTCCGACGACAAACCTGAAGCACAAGAGGCGCTTGCCTGCGGGGTTCAGTTATTAGCAAAACTACAAGACAAACTGTACGCGCAGGATCGTTGGGCCATATTGCTGATTTTTCAAGCGATGGATGCTGCCGGTAAGGACAGTGCGATTAAGCACGTAATGTCAGGCGTGAATCCCCAGGGCTGCGAGGTCTATTCTTTTAAAGTTCCCACGTCAGAAGAACTTGATCACGACTATCTTTGGCGCTGTACAAAACGGCTGCCAGAGCGGGGCCGTATTGGTATCTTCAATCGAAGCTACTACGAAGAGACGTTGGTAGTTCGCGTCCATCAAGAATACCTGGCGGCTCAAAAACTACCCCAACAACTCGTGGGAAAAAAGATCTGGGATCATCGGTTCCAGGACATTTCGAGTTTTGAGCGATATCTGACGAGAAACGGGATTGTAGTAGTCAAGTTTTTCCTCCACGTCTCCCAGGCCGAGCAGAAGAAGCGATTTCTCGAGCGTATCGAAAACCCGGCCAAGAATTGGAAGTTTTCGCTTAACGATGTTCACGAGCGTCAGCACTGGGACGAATATATGGAAGCTTACGAAGCAACTATTCAAAACACGGCAACTAAGCACGCTCCCTGGTACGTCGTTCCGGCTGACAACAAGTGGTTCACTCGCCTCGTTGTCGCTTCGGCAGTCGTTGAGACTTTGTCTTCGCTGGACCTTGACTACCCGAAACTGACCAAGGATGAAATGAAAACACTCGAGACTTCACGACAGGCACTGATCGAGAAAAAGTAAGGAGGATAGTGGTGTTGGACAATGCGATTGTTTGGCGGAGCATATTTTTGAAAGGCCATGAATACTGTCGCGTCTTATACGACGAAAGGTTCAATTACTTGATCGGCACTGCGGTATTTTCGAAGGACCACCGCCCCACGCGTCTCGACTATTCAATAAAGTGTGATGAGCAGTGGCGCTCGTTGTCCGCAACGGTTTCAGGTTGGCTTGGGGATCAGGGAGTCGACATCTGGATTGAGGTTAAGAATGGTGGCGGTTGGTTCATAAATGACGAAGAACAAGTGAGTCTCGAAGGATGTGTTGATGTGGATCTGAATTTTAGTCCCTCGACCAATCTCCTTCCGATTCGCAGGCTTAACCTCGAAGTCGGGGAGTCGGCCGAAGTGAACGCCGCCTGGTTGAGATTTCCGAGTTTTAAGGCTGAACCTCTCAAACAGACTTATCGCCGGATAGATGAGAATACATATCGATATGAGAGTGGCGGCGGAACATTTATGAAGGATCTGAAAGTTAATTCGGTGGGCCTCGTCACGAGCTATCCCGGGATCTGGGAAGTAGATCTTTAAAGAGTTCCCAGCAAGTCAGCGAGGCGCTGGTAACTCTGCTTTGCACCGTCGTCCAGGCCAGACTTCAAGATGATGTCTCGAACTTCCTGCGATGGAAACAAACTGGTCGACGTCAACGTCGTCTTTTGATCGATCTCAACCAACGTGGTCGTTACCAGGGTTTCACCGGGATCCCAATCCTCCCACGATTCAGTATTGACAATTCGTTCTGGCCGAATGACTTCGTGGTAAACACCCTTTTGTCCAATCTTTTTTCCGTCGGGCCTCTCCACCACAAAATGCCAGTTTCCGCCAACCTTCAGATCGATCTCACAGAGTATTAACGTCCAGCCGGTTGGACCATACCAACGCTTCAAAAGCTCTGGTGTTGTCAACGCGTCGAACACAAGCTCCCGCGACGCATCAAAAATCCGTTTCAGAACAACTTCACGTTCAGTTGGAGTTGTTATTTCGAGCGCGGCTGACGATTTCATGATCTTTACTTCCTTTTCACCTTAGTTGCCTGGCGCGCCTCGAGCCGGCTTAGCACTGCCGCACTCGTCAACTCTTTCAACGCCGCTTTTCCAATCCAACGCTCACTGGCGATAGTAGAAATAGAAAGACGCCGGGAAAGTTCAACAGCCTCATGGTTCAGTTCGGTATTCCGACGGCCAACAGTTCTCAGCGCCCAGCTCACACCCTTCTTAACAAAATTACGATCATCACTCGCAGCCTTCTCTATCAATGGCAAGCAGCGCATGAACGCTTCAGTCGGCGCTTTCTTATCATGAACTGAAAGCGAAGCAAGCAAAGCAAACGCAGCTCGCTTTTCAAATTCGGCTTTCCGTTTAGACCATTCTTCTACCTTGGCAAAAGCAAATGGTGTTTTATCGAATAACTTGAAACAGATGGTGTCAACGACGCCCCAGTTGTCGAAGTCGCGACACCACCTGTCCATTTGAGCGGGGGTGACCCGCGATGGTTCATCCACGAACGAAGCTAGCAGCCGGGCCTCGTACCAGCCAGTCTTCCAGAGTGCGAGAGCGAGTTCATGGTTCCGGCCAATTTTTCGCGCCAGCTCATGAATGCTCGCCATCCCAATACCAAAAGCCTTTTTTGCGTGGATACCGTATCGAGGCATCAATTCATCGCGAATACGCTTGTTGCTTAACTTTTCAAGTGATCCTAACACTGTCGCTACATCGGGCTGCGCTACAGTTTTTTTGACAGCCTTCTTCACGGTGCGTTTCGCGGAACTGATTTTTCTTTGGGCCATATCGATAGTTTACTCGAAGAGCCGGGCCATTTTGTCGAGACATTGCTCGAGGCCCGCGGTTGAGAGCG
>DASROI010000110.1:0-6871 GCA_035646955.1 Pyrinomonadaceae bacterium | reverse complement strand
CACCCGCCCCACCCGCTACAACTAGCGGAAAGCCAGAATTCACTTCCCCGGTCCCTCCAATACGGGCGGACAGTAATCATCGAACTTTCGCCCTGGTCGTGGACGACCTCGGACTGTCTGCTGAAAGCGTCGGGTTCGTTCAGAAACAATTGCGCAAATTCATTGCTGAAAAAATGGGGCCACATGATCTGGTTGCAATCATTCGCACCGGAGGTGATTTCGGCGCGCTACAGCAGTTCACCAATGACAAGCGCGTGCTTGAGAGGGCAATTGAGAAGGTGAGGTGGAATTTTTGTAGTCGCGTAGGTCTCAGTGTTTTTCAACCTGCCTTGCCTGCGATACCTGAGAGCGGACAACCTGTAAGATCTGTTGGCAGCGAAAGTGCGACCTGTTCCACCTACTCCGCCTTAGCTACGATGAAAGCGCTTCGTTTTATTGTAGCTTCGATGAGAGAACTTCCAGGCCGTAAATCGATGGTTGTCTTTTCGGATAGTCTGCCCCTGCAGGATCAAGAAGTCGAAACCGACAGGTACGTAGAACGCCTCGAAGTCATTAAAACCGACACCAAAGATTACCTTGGTGTACTGAGGAGAATTGCAGAAGAGGCAATACGTTCCTCAGTGATTATCTACGCCGTGGATGCCAGCGGCGTCCAGTACACTGGTCCAACTGCAGCGGACAACATCGCCGGCAGCTCGAATGCTGTTTCTCGGCAAATAAATAACACCTCAGCTTTCCGTATGATGCTATTACAGCGTCGACGCCAGGGAGCCGATTTGATCTCCAGGCAAACCGGCGGGTACATGATAATAAACTCTAATGATTATAGGCTTGGCCAACTGCTCGAGGATCAGAGTGGTTACTACCTGCTCGGATACCGGCCCACCGAGGAAACGTTTGATACAAGGTTTCACAAGATAAAAGCCCGCGTGAAAAAGTCGGGTATGACATTGCGAACTAGAAATGGCTTCTACGGATTTACCGAGGACGAGGCTAGAAAAATACGGAGTTCTCAGGATTTGACTCTTCTTACACTTATGTCGCCCTTCGCCTCACAGGATATTGAACTTACACTCACGGCGTTCTTCGCTCACAGCGTAGCGACTGGTCCACTGGTTCGGTCTTTCATCAATCTTGATGGCCACGGTCTCACATTTACGAAGACTCCGGATGGTTCATATCAGGCAACGCTTGAGATTACCGCCGTTCTCTTTGGGGATAATGGAATAGTCTCCTCAAAACAAACTTTTGGTAAAACCCTAACTCTTGGAGAGGAAGCCTACCAGGAAGCTTTACGTGAAGGCTTTACTGTGCAATTTGATACTCCAGTCAAGCTTCCCGGTGGTTACCAATACCGCGTAGCTGCGAGGGATGTAACAAGTTCTCGTATTGGTTCTGCGGGTCAGTTCATTATCGTTCCCAACCTTCGCAACAAGAGACTGGCGATGAGCGGGGTTTTGCTACGAGCTACAACTGACGTGCAAAAGACTGACTCAAACCTTGCGCCAGCCACTCGCCGGTTTCCGGCCGGTACAGAACTTCAATTTGCCACCGTGGTCTATAATGCCACGCTCGACCAATCGAGTAATTCGCCAAAGTTGGCACTAAGAGTGCGTCTGGTGCGCGATGAGAAAGAAATCTATTCAACTCAACCCATGATGCTGAGTTCTGCCGGACAATCTGATCCAACTTATTTCGCAGCCGTCGGAAAGATACGGCTCGAAAAGTCTCTCGAACCGGGTAGTTACTACCTGCAATTGATAGTCGAAGATAAAGCAGTTCCCGATAAAAAGATGATGGCAGATCAATGGGTAGACTTTGAGGTAACGCGCTAAACACCCTTGGAGTGCGCCGGCCTGGCGGCGCTTTGTCATAACGGGGAGCCTGACGGCGGACAAAATCAAAGGGCGACGTGAGGTATTGCGTCGCGGTCGAACGCCGGTATCACAAAGCGCCGCCGGGCCGGCGCGCTCCAAGGTTACTTCGACAGGACCTCGCGGAAGAACTCGATCGCGCGCGGATCGCCCGAGTCACCCAAGGTCCGCACTGCCTGTTTTCTTACCTGTTGATTCGGATGTGTTTTGGCAATCTTTATCAACAGTGCTATCGACTCGTCTGAACGACGTTCGCCGATTGCTTTCACGGCTTGAACCTGAACTTCGGCATTTCCATCTGAACCCTGAGCCGTCGCGCTTAAGAATTCAAACCTGCGCTTTCCAACCCGTTCCCCAAGTAAGTGGATAGCCTGGCGACGCAAGTCTATCGGCTCTCCATTTCGGGCGACTTCAAATAACTTTTCCTCAACTCGAGGATTTTTGATATTACCAAGTGCTTGCAGCGCCGACCGTTTCACTTCAGGAGCCTGCTCTGCGTCATACAGTTTCAGCAAATCTTCGAACGCTGCTTCACCTCTGTCACTAAGTACACGCACCGCCTGTTTGCGTAATTCGATGTTGCTGTCGGTCCTTGCTATTTCAACGACACGGGCATAGGCCTTTGCACTCTTGGTTTCCACCAATGAGCGAAGTACAGATTTCTTAACCTCAAGATTTGCTTCGCTTGAATAGAGCCTCATCAATTCATCCGCTGCGGCTTCAGTGTGAAATTGCCCGAGTTGCCTGACAGCAATCTTGCGCGATTCCAGATCCTGATCAACTTTTGCGACATTTGATAAGAAGGTGAAGGCTGCAGGTCTTTCATCACTTGCGCCGGCTGCCGAGACGAGGCTGCGATGAATTTCACTATCCTTGATTTCGTCAAAAAGTTGCTGCAAGGTCGTCATGGTGCCACGATCATGACTCCTGCCAATCGAATACGCAGCCAGCCGTCTAATCTTCGGCTCTTCGGCATTATTGCTGACGAGACTTGCCAGAAACCCCAGTTCGCTACCTACCTGGCCCAACCAGTAGACTGACGAGGATCGAATCCTGGGATTCTGAGATGTAGAAATTAGATTTTTCAACATGCCGGCAACGCGAACATCGTCATGTAGAGCAATTCCCAGCACCGCGCGCTCGCTCAGATTGTCGAGCGGCGCCGCACTGACCAGCGCCCGAAGGTAATTCAAACTCTCTTCATTGTTGGCGCGACCCAGCCAGTAAACCGGGTAGCCTGCGTACTCGCGTTTTCTTTCGAGGTTGTAGACTTCCATTCTAATTATCTGGTTAGCCGATGGATCCCTTAACAGGAAGACGGCGAGATTTCTGGTTTCAACAATGATGCCATTACTGGTCGTACCTACCATGACTGATGTGTCACCGAGCGTATTAATGGTCCCATCAAACTCGCGGAACGATGCATCTACAGCGACACCGGGCCGCACATCAAAAGAATAAGCAGACCAGTATGGCGTTGAACGTGCGCGGGCCTTCGCTTGCGCTGCCTCGAGCTTGCTCATGAGATCGTTACCTTCGACAACAGTAAAACTTTGCACCGTTGTCGTGGCCGGTTGCGTCTGAGTGTCATCGTCGCCTGACGTGACAGTCGCTTTCGTAAGCTTCGAGCTTGCGATGCTTACACCAGCGCAAGTGACGGTTGATAACGCGAGGACCAAAGAAAGAGTACTTAACGTTTTGGGATAACGGATCATGATTGGACTCCGGGGAAAATTAGAGCGAGGTGAACCTCGCGAAAGTAAGCACCTCCTCGCCGGGCGACGCGACAGTCAGCTACGTGATGAGTTTGGAGAGCTCACCACCACGCCGCCCGGACAAAGGAGCTCGTTATTTCAGCAGTTCTTCAAGAAATTTGAGCGCTTCCGGGTCTTTGCTTTGCCCCAGGTAATTTACCGCCATCTTTCTCAATTCCACCGAAGGATCATTGCGTGCGATGGACATGAGTTTCTGCAACGCGATCTTCTGTTTCGAGTCACCAAACGCTCGCAACAATGAACCTTTGAGTTGCATGTTTTGTTCCGAGTCGTAGATTGCTACCAGTTGAGTTACGGTCTGCTCGTCGTCTTTGTTCCCCAGCTGTCGAATAGCAGCCGCTCGCAGTTCAATGGGGTCGTGGCCACTAGCAATCTCCAGGAGTTTCGCCACAGCACGAGGATCCTTACTGTTGACAAAAGCACGCAACAACCCCTGCTTGATCTGAATATTCGTTTCGGACGAGTAGAGCTGGAGCAAATCATCGAGTGCCACACGACCATGACCCCCTAAACGGCGGATGGCTTCGAGCCGGAGTTCAGGCGTCTCTCCCGACTTCGCTATCTCGAGAAGCTTCGCCCGGGCACGCGGCTCTTCGCGATCAGAGAGAGCTTGCAATACGAGGCTGCGAACTTGAGGAGTCTTGTCCGTGTCGTAGATTCGAATCAACGCATCGAGCGAATTAGTGTCTTTCAAGTCTCCGATATATTTGATCGCGACGACTCGAGCTACCGGATCGTCTCCACTGGCGGCGACTTCAAGAACCTTTGCCGTTCCTCGCGAGGTACGATTTTCGACCAACGCGCGCAGGACCTGGCTGCGAATTTCCTTTGTCCGGTCCGTATCAAAGATTTTTATGAGTTCGTCCGTGACCTGATCGTTCTGCTGCTCTCCCAGGCGTTTGATTGCAGTAAGGCGCAATTTCAGATCTGAATTGTTCTTCGCGACATCAAGCAGGATTGGGAGCACGCGTGGACCACCATGCGAACCAAGGACCGAGACCGCCGCAGCTTGGAATCCCTGGCACTGGTTAGCAACGTTGGACTTAAGTGACTCAGTTACGATTGCGATCGCGCGTTCCTCGTCCGCCTGGAAAAGACTTTGAAGCGCCAGGATCTTTATCTCGCAGTTCTCCTGGTAATTCTTGTCCTTGACCAGGTTTTGTTCACCGAGATAGACCAGCAAGGCCTCGGCTTCACGACGCCAACTCGAATTCGGAAAATTATTGATTAGTTTGATTAACGGAACCTTTGCTTGATCCTTCAGGTTTTGCTTCTGAAGAGCGTATCCATACCAGTAGAGTGCGGCATCAAGGTCCTTGTCCTTGGGAAAGCCCTTGATGAAGTCGTTAAACTTCTCCGCCGCTCCCTGCCAATTTTGCGATTCAATTAAGTCGCGCCCCTCTTGAAATGCTTTCATCGCGGCAGGATTTGACTTTGAGGCCTGGGCAAAGCGATTGAGTTTGGCGATATCCTGGTCCAAACCGTAAACACGTTGTGGGTGCAGTCCGATAGCGGCCGATAAGCCGACCAAAAAGAGCAGGGCCATTACCATCCGGGCTCGGGAGAAATATTCTGTTATCTTCGTCATAAATGTTTTTCTCAGTTTCTTCGTTCTTAACCTCAAGTTCGCGGTCGATCTCTGGAACTCACCGCACAGGCACAGAGAACTCGAAGAGCAAGCGCAACAGATCGAGCGGTGATCCAAAACGCACACGCGGGATCGATGTTCTCTGTGCCTCTGAGGTGAATGGCAAGATGTCAATCAAGCGCACGAGCAAGCGCCGCAGAATTAACCTGCAATAATGGGACGATGTTCTTGCGTTCAACCCGGTCCTTAATTACCTGGACATCGTGCTCTCTGGGCTTTTCCGGTAGATTAGCGATATCGAGCAGAATCGGCTCCAAACTCTCAAGCAGAGTGGAAGTCTGAACGTCACCTGAAGCCTCAGCCTCGCGACGCAAAATCATGTTTTGATAGACCAACTGCTGAGCACGTTTCTTTTCGTACCCAACTTCGGCAATTGAGCCAGAGTCGATTCGGACATTCCTGAAGGAACGCAGTAAGAATTCCGACTTCTCAAAGTGCAAGACAGTCATCGTCTGCGCGTCAGCTGAACGCACTGGTTCTGTATTTAAAGCAAACTGCTCTCCGGGTTTCGGTGCTGGAGCAGAAGCTGGACCGCGTCGTCGAGAAGGTGAAGCCGGTCCATTTTTTGGTTCCTTTGTTTGCTCTACAGGAGTTTCTTTCCTGGGAGATTCTTCAGGTACGGGAGAAGGCTTTGACTCAGGCCCAGTGGTCGCCGGCTGCGGGCTCGCAGTTGCAACAGCGCCCGTATCTATTGGTTGTTGTTTATTGAATGGCCTGACAAAAAGCAGAGCGATTACCGCGCTGGCGATAATCAAGGTTGCAAAGGCCGCGGCTGGACCAAAACTCCACGCGAATGATCTCTTCCTGGGCGCGGCCGGTAATTCCGTAGCCCCCGGACCAAGGATTCTCGCGAGTTCCTTGCGCAATGCTATTTGTGGCGCACTACTCCGAAACGCTGAAAGCTCAGAACGAACACTTAGGAAGTCAGCGCGTGTTCTTTGACACTCGGCGCAGGTCAACAAGTGGCGCTCAACTTCTCTAGCGTCGCTCGCTGAAAGTTCGCCATCGACCAACAACGAAATTTTCTCGGTGCAATCGCACATCATAATTTCGCCGTGGCCCCCATACTCTTCGCGCGCTGCGTCCATCGATCACGCAAGGCGGTTCGAGCTCTAAAAATATCTACCTTCACTTTGCTTTCACTGATATTCAAAACTTTACCTATCTCTCGATAACTGAGCTGTTCTTGTTCCCGTAACAGAAGCGCAATTCGCTGGTCCTCTGGAAGACTTCTTAACATTTGCAAAACCAGTTCTTTCCGCTCCTGCGTCTCGTACTCTTGTTCCGGATTGCGAGAAGTTGGCCTCATAACCTCGACGACGCGGTCAAACAACCGAAACCTGGTGTTGGATTTCCGAAACTCGTTGATAGCCAGGTTGCGAGCGACCCGATAAAGCCAGAACCGGGCCTCCCCGACAGGCAGGGTGCCCCAAGCGGTTCGGTGCAGTTGCAGGAAACTCTCCTGTGCCAGATCCTGCGCCAGCTCGGCGCGCCCTCCTAATAAACACTCCAGAAAGCGACATAGGCCCGGATAGAAATCCTGAAACAGCATGGTGAACTCATCATCTTGGCTC
>DASROI010000109.1:0-27953 GCA_035646955.1 Pyrinomonadaceae bacterium | reverse complement strand
GCCCCACATTTTTGGACCGGGGTCACCGTCGCCACAACTGAAGCTAATTCCCAACCTTGCGTGGTCATCTCACGCGACGGAGCCAGGGTCGGGCTTATAACGATAGATGCATCGGCGGACGGGATTTCACGGATCAGGTGGATGATGCGACCTAGTAAACTCGCAGCCGTCTCTCCGTCATAAGAATCACCAACAGACAATCGCATGCTTCTTGTCACATTTAGCCCTCGTACCTGGTCTCGCAAGTACAAAGCCGAATTGGCAAATGACGAGAAAGGCAAGGTTTGATGATGAAGAAACTTTTTGTGCCGGTGTTGCTATGTCTGATGACGGGCACGGTCCTCGCGCAAGAACCGAAGGTTACGTCGTTGATGTCAAAAGAGCTCAAGGATATCCCCGGAAAAGAAGTCTTGATGATCACGGTGGAGTATCCGCCCGGAGGAGCCGACCCGATCCATCGACACAATGCCTATGGGTTCATATACGTGCTCGAGGGCACAGTGATCATGCAGGTTGAAGGAGGAAAGTCCGTCACGTTGACAGCCGGTGAGACGTTTTACGAAGGTCCCAAGGACGTGCATGTGATAGGTCGCAATGCAAGTAGTACCAAACCCGCAAAATTTTTGGTGTTCCTACTCAAAGAAGCCGGGGCTCCAGCGTTGATCCCGGTGAAATAGACTAAGATGGGACGCAGATCACGGATGCACACAGGAACGAGATTTTGCGAGGATTCAATTGTTGCCCATTTCTCTACGAAACCTGGTCGTAGATAACGTTGAGAAGATTCTACTTTTAACTTCTTGTCTGGATTTTTGCATTTACCCCGTTTGTGCTCGGGCTGTTGAGTTTTACAGTTATACACTTGACCCACGGCCCTTTTTGAATAAAATGCCAACAACGGTGAATGTGGTTGCCGGGGTGAGGACGGTGACCAATCGAGGCTGAATGCCTCCGCCAACCTTGAGAGGCCGGTCCAAAACCGGCCTTTCGGTTTTTTTACGCCCGCAATTTGAGAAAAAAATGATCTCTGTCGCCGAAGCAATTCAGATAGTCATCGACGAAACTCAACCTCTTCGCGTAGAAGAGGTCCTGCTCGATCAAGCTCTGCACAAGGTACTCGCCAAAGACGTAGTTGCAGATCTTGATATGCCTCCGTTTGACCGCGCTCAAATGGATGGATATGCGGTACGCGCTGAGGACGTTACAACCGCGCCTATCTGCCTGAAAATCGTCGGTGAATCGATTGCCGGTAAGGGTTGGCACAACGAAATGTCCGCCGGCCAGGCAGTCAGAATCATGACCGGGGCACCCGTTCCTCAAGGAGCTGACAGCGTTCAGCAAGTAGAACTCACTCACGAACTAAAGGACCGTACGGTCGTAGAACTTCTTGAATCGGTTGAACTGGGCAAGTCGATCGTCAAACGTGGCAGCGAGATCAGGAAAGGTGAGACGGTTCTAAAAGCAGGCACTACTATTAATGCAGCGATGATGGCTGTGCTGGCATCTTTTGGATACGCAACAGTGGCAGTCAGTGAACGCCCCCAGGCGTCGATCTTGGCGACCGGTACTGAATTGGTTTCAGTGGACGCAAAGCCGGGCATGGACCAGATTCGCGATTCGAACAATTATTCGATAGCGGCTTATACGGAACTAGCGGGCGGTATTCCAACCCGGCTTCCTCTCGCCAGCGATCTCATCGGCGAATTAACTGATCGCATCAATGCGGCGGCAAACAGCTCTCACTTGATTATCACATCGGGCGGCGTGTCGATGGGCGTGTACGATTTTACGAAGACCGCGTTACAACAGTTGGGCGCCCACGTTTTCTTCGAAAAGGTGGCACTTAGACCAGGTAAACCCACCGTGTTTGCACGTCTACCAAATGGCACAATCTTTTTCGGACTGCCAGGCAATCCGGTCTCAGTTTCAGTAACATTCAATTTGTTTGTGAGACCTGCATTGCTAAAAATGCAGGGAGCAAGTGAAGTGACGCTAAAAAAAGAAACTGCGGTCCTTGCACGCGCTGTTAAAGGCTCACACGACCGTGAAAGTTACTTGCCTGCACAGCTCACAACCAATGATGATGGCGAGTTGGTTGCGTTTCCCTTGAAGTGGGGTGGCTCATCAGATTTCGTCGGATTCGCCATGACTACGGCTCTGATCATAATTCCTGCCAACACACAGACCGTCGAGGCTGAGTCCCGAGTCAAAGTCCTCCACATGCCTTGATCTTAGACTCTCAGAGTCTGAGTCTCGGCGTTGATCTTCCTCTCCACCCCGGAGTGCTACCCCTCTTGCAGAATTGGAGCAATCCTTTCAGTCAATCCCTTAAAACCTAAAAATCCAGGAAGGCGTTCAATTCGACCGCCGATCTTCCGATCAAACAACTCCAACCCATCCTTGCCCGGAAACAGCGTGGCCATAACATAACTGGTTTCGTCTTCCGGTTTAGCACCCTGGCCCACCGGAGTCCAGAACTTACCAATAACAAATCGTGCCAGAGATCTCGATAACTTAGTTTCAGCCAGTTTTACGCGCGCTACATTCCAGTAGAAGCTCGAGTGAATTGATTCTTCCTGAACGATTCCAATCAGGAGTTGCTTTAAGACTGGATGGCCCGCCAGGTCCGACAGTCGACGGTACGCCTGCATAGCCGTGATCTCGTTGATAGCTCCCCAGACCATGTGAGCTCCGTGAAAGTGTCGACCGAATGGTCTAACTGCATGATCAACCAGGAAGCTTCCGACAATGTAGCCTTTTGGTATTTTTCGAGTGGCTTCCGCTTGCCAGTTCTTGCCGGTTGGAAACCCAGCCTCTTCTAGAAATCGATTCAAGAGGTTGCCATGATGTAGTTCCTCAATGCTCCAACGGTCCATGAACTTCCTGATGACTGGATCTCGACCGGTCGGTGTGCGACGTAGCTCCTGATAGTACATATCAGTGAAGTACTCGATGTCACGCATGTATATGAGTACCGGAACGAACGCAGGGTTCAGGGGATGGCTTTTGATCTCATTCCATTTGATGCTGTTTACATATTCCTTTGACAACGCCCGGGGTTGGCGTTCATACCACTCCAATACCTCTTTATCTGTCTCAAACACGGGGACCTCCGTCCTGGGCCAGTTTTAACGGTCAGATATTTTACGTTCGCTCGTGACCTGTCGGATTTCTTAACACCGACGATGAAGCCTGGAAAAAAGATTAAGAATTGCGAAAGATGACCGAGGATACGTAATTCTTTGCCCGGGAAGTTCCCTTGTTGGACAAGAGCATAAACCGAATTCAGGGTGGCTGTCATCGGCTTTGCACAAAAACTCTAGTCTTGATGGTGTTGAGCGATGAATACAGAACCACGATCACGCACCTTCTTCCGAGACTTCGCCGATCTGAATGAAAATGAGAAGTGAAAAATGACCAATGAGAAAATAACTCTCCTCAATTAGGGTTCCAACCTTGATTCCAGTGCCTCAAATGTTATCTACTTCCCTCATGGAGCAACTCTCGCATGTCGACAGTGAAGGTCGGCTCAGAATGGTCGATACCGGCGAAAAGCAAACTACCGCTCGTCGAGCCGTCGCTTCAGCACACGTTGTCATGACAGCCCAAACAATCGAGGCGCTACGCCAGCATAGAACTCCCAAAGGTGACCCTCTCGAGGCAGCCCGATTGGCAGGAATCATGGCCGCGAAACGGACCTCAGATCTGATTCCCCTATGCCATCCTCTTCCCTTAACTCACATTGATGTCAAAGCGGCGATTGAGGAAACAGGAGTGGCCCTGGAGGCCGAGGTCTCGACCAATGCTCAGACCGGTGTAGAAATGGAAGCTTTGACGGCAGTTTCCGTGGCCGCTCTGACTATCTACGATATGTGTAAAGCCCTCGAAAAGGGCATGACCATTACGGACATCCGGCTCGAGACTAAAACTGGCGGTAAGTCAGGAACTTATGTCAGAAGCTCAAGTTAAGGCATCTAAAAGTTTGGATCGGCTGGAAGACTGGAACCTCCAGCCCGACTTGTGCGTTAATCATGGCGACCTTTAAGTTTTTGCGCCCGGAGTCTAAAATAGCAATCACAAAGGCCGTCAGTTATCGGGAGAGTTAAAGATGAGAGTCAGTCTTTCACGCGATGCACGTCCACAGGCAATGACCTTGCTCATTGCAGCTGCCATTTCAGTGGTGCTTTGGTTCATTCCTTACGCCGAAGTCCTTACTTACCCCTTCCGAATCTTCGTCACGTTCATCCACGAAGGTGGACATGCGATCGCCGCACTCTTGACTGGTAACTCGGTTGAGAGTCTAAGCGTCGCAACGAATGCAAGTGGTGAGACCTATACAACACAAGGCGGACTGTTCTCTCAGGTTTTCATTTCCAGTGCAGGTTATCTGGGTTCTATGTTGTATGGCTCGCTGTTGCTGATCTTGATTCGAAAATCTGTAGCTGCCCGCCTGGTCCTGCTTGGTTCGGCGATTGTGGTATTCGCACTTACGATGATCTATGGCCTGTTTAAACCGCTCTTCGTTTCAGGCGCATGGTCGGGCATTCCATTTACTCTCTTTGCCGGATTGTTCCTGACGGTGGGACTATTTGTAATAGCTCGATTTGCAAGTCGGAAGGTCGCATCATTCTTTGTGAGCTTTCTGGCAGTGCAGTGCGTATTGAACGCCCTCTTTGACCTTAAAACAGTTTTCTTCCTGTCGGCACCTTTCAGTGCAGTGACTCCTATGACGGATGCAGTGAACATGTATCGCGTGACTGGAATCCCCGCGATCTTCTGGGCAGTGATGTGGATTGGACTTGCTCTGGGAATCTTGTGGTTTGCGATGCGAATGTATGTGGCTGGTCGCGATAAGGGGTTCCAACCTGACCTGCCGTTCGAGGACGTGCCTCCAGTCTAAACGCAGTTTTCAATCACCTTAAGAACGGACAAAAGGCTCCATAAGTTATGGAGCCTTTAACGTTTTCCAACTTCGCAAGCACGAGCTATTTCGTTACGGTGTACTGGTCGAAGTAACTGACGCTATCAGTCTTTGACCAAACGCCAACCTTACCAGCTACGTTTTCGGCCAAAGTATAGTCAAGTAAATGCTTGCCATCGAGCGACGCTTTAAGACTCGTACCCTGAATCGTGATCTCCAACGAGTGCCAGGTATTGAACTGCAGTGGCACATTTTCAGTTCCCTTCTTTACGAAACTGCGCTTGCCCTTCAGAAACGTCCATAGGACCACGTTGTCCTCTTTACCGTTGAAACGAACAGTTAAGTAGTCACCGCTGGGTTTCAAATTGAAGAGAATTCCCGCACACGAGTCGAGTTGTCCCGCCACCAACTTGAACCTCATGCTGATGGTGCCATCGTGAAAATCGTCAATGTCCTTGGCGACGGCGTATGGGAAGTAAGCGAAGGCTTTGACGTTGTCGATGAACTCTTCGTTTCTCGAACCATAAATCGCGCGAGCGTTTTGAGCTAATCCACCGGCTGGCTGTCCTCGCAACCACTGTCGACCATCAACGCCTAATACTTTTGTACCGTTATCATCAACGATGGACCAGTTCCCGACTACTGAAAGAAATTTAGTCGATTCTCGACCAGGCTTTTCTTTGGATAAGTCGATCCGAATTGCCTTAGGTTTAGAACTTCGTTGCGCGCTTACAATTGCTAGCGAACTAAAACAAAGCGCCCCTATCAAACAAAAAAGTATTGCTCGTGCTCTCATGCTTTTTCTGCTCCTGTTCAATGACGAAACACCCACCAAAATACGACCACCAAAAGTGGCCATGCTAAGTAAAAAAGAATTGCTGCGTGCGCCGGCTGGACGCTCAACGGATACCCCGGAAAGTCAGATTGCTGTCTCTCTGGCACGTTGATATTTGAGAGGGCGTAGATTTGATCCAAGACGACTTCTTCAATCGTGGACCGGTCCATTGATTTCTGACCATTGATCTCGTACCAGATCTCGCCGTAGTGATCTGCAGCATTCTCAAACAAACCAGTTTGACTTCCTGCCGCGTATTCAACCTGCAAGTTTGGTAAAACACGACAAAGCTTTCTGAGGACATTTTGTTCGTAGTCCATCAAGCGAGGATCTTCAGGTGAAAGATAAACCGTTATTTTCAACGGCGAATTAATCGTCTTTAGTAATTGCTCATCAGCGTTGGAGAAAGAGTTCCGGTGGTTCTCGCTCTTATCCCAACTTGTCCTGAGTTTCGAGCCTCCAATCGATAAAACCATCAAGAGTAGGACTAAAACGCTGGTCCAGCCTGCGCGCGCGCGAGCAGTGCGGCCGGGATGAAGCCAAATTGCGGCGAGCACAAATCCAGCCAGGGTAACAACCAACATCACCGCCACTGTATTTGACTGCAGTAATCCGTGCTCAAACGTCCGCAGCGCAGCCGTTGGAGTATAGCCAGCGATCTGTTGTAGAAGTCCTCCTCGTCCCGCAGAAACAAAGTCGAGCGCCCACGTGCCAACTGTAAATCCGAGAGTAACGATAGCCGCACTTGCAGCGCTTTCAGCAATTGACGCGGCGGCCACCGCAAAGCCACCAGCCAACATTCCCCTCAGCAAATGGCCAAACAGAAGATTGACGGTTTCAGGTCCGTTCACGTGTCCACCGTAACTCTTCCACAAAACAATGGCAGCGAGTCCGGGGAGCCACGCTACTAACCAGCCGAGAAGCAGCGCCAAGCCTTTAGCACCCAGCTTTGTCAGTAATGAGCCTGGAAACTGCAGCAGAAGCTTCAGCGCGCCACTTTCCTTCTCAGCCGAAACCAAGCGTATGGCAACAAAAGGAAAGAGGAGAGTAGCGGCCAAATCGTAAGCGCCCCAGGTAGGAACAATGATGCCGTCAAGCGGTGTCAATCCCTGCGGCAAAGCGGCTGGTCCATCTCCGCCTCCGCTCATTTCAGAATAGAGCCGGACAGCGGTCGTAAATCCCTGGCCGACCAAGAGGCCCACGAAAATCAACATCAAACCAGAACGCCCGAGACGCCGCTAGTTCACGGCAGTCCTTGGTCAGGAGCAGCCAGAAACTACGTAAGCGCAAGAAAGATCTCCTCCAGCCCGCCCTCACTCAAATTGGCTTGCACGCGAAGTTTTGTGAAATCGCCTTCGGCCACGGTTGTGCCGTTGTTTAGCAGGACAACTCGATCACAGACCTTTTCGGCATCGACTAACTGATGAATGGAGAGCATTAACGTCTTACCGGCCACTCGTTCTTCGCGCAGTAGCGACATCACATCACGTGTTTGACGCAAGTCGAGTCCGTCAAAGGGTTCGTCCAGGAGCAACAAAGGCTGCGGAGTGAGCAAACCCAGCGCGAGCATCACACGCTTACGTTCTCCTTTTGAGAGAGTCGCAAGCCGCGAATTCAACAGCTCGGTGAGTTTTAATTTGTTGATTAGCTCATCGAGCCTGCGCGTCGATTGTGAATACAAACTCCTGAAAAACCTTAGCACCCAACTAACGCGTTGTTCAGGCCATGGTGTGATTCCATCGGCGAAATAGAACAGGGCTCGTTTACGTTCGGACTGTTCGAGATGACGCGTACGGTAAGTTATCGAACCAACGGCAGGAATCAAACCAGCAACGCATTCGAATAGCGTCGTCTTCCCAGCGCCATTTGGTCCAATCAGGCCCAGCACCTCCGCTTCATGAATATCGAAAGTGACGTCTGATAGGACCTTTCGTCTACCGAATGTCTTCGTAAGGTTCTCGACCCTAAAGAACTGCTCCAACTCAGCACTCAAACTTTCAAAGTGATAATTGATTCGGCCACTAAAACCAGTATCGGTACCTAACCGTAACTCCCCTACCGGCTCCGTCAACTCCCCAACTGATCCCACGGTATGATTTATCGAAGATGTTTTCAACGTCGAGTAGTATTTCAGAGGTCTCGCCAAATTTGAACGCCCCTCTAATTCCAAACAATCCATATCCGGGCAAATAAGGAAACAGAGGAACTAGTGTGTCGTTGTTCACAACTCTTACTCCGTTGATGGTAGCTCCAATGGGTAACAATCGATTTTGCACCTGGGCCAGGGTCTCACCTGTGGGTATCAGTATTCCGTTGGCGCTCCCGCAACCCGTAGCACCCGGAGTTGTAAGTCCGCGCACACAGGCACCACGCCGAAAGAAATTCTGAATGTTAGTCCTTGATCGAACTGCACCAGTCCGGCGGTCTGACAGGTCAAGCGTTGAAACTCTGTTTTGTCGCCCGGCAAGAGTTGAGTAAGCTTCGATATAAAATTTGGGCTTTGGTTGATAACGCAAACTCACAAACGCCGTGGCCGGAGGGAGTCCGCCTTCGATGTTGGGAGGCAATCCATTAAATAGACTGTGCGCCCGAATATACGTGAAGTTACCCGTGGCACTAAAGTGATCATTAAATGAGCCTCGAGCATTAAACTCCACTCCATTGAACCTGGCATCGTCGAAATTGGCCCTCACCAGAACGGGAGTTGTAGGGGCCGCTGCAACGAAGACCAAACCATTGGCATTCTGGGCAACGATTCGTTCGCTTCCCAGGAATGTCCCGGTCGCACCCTGAGGCAGTACGAGCGCTTGATCAAAATAGACTTGACTGAGCTTATTGGTAAATCCAGTGAGATCGACGCTCAAGCGGCGGCTGGTATAACGAAAACTTAGATCGAAACTATCGCTGTATTCTGGTTCAAGCCTGGTAACAGGAATTCCGGTGGAAACTGCGTCGCCGCCGGCGGTTGTACCGATGAACCCGCCTCTCGAAGCGGCGGTGGCAGCATCAACTTCGAATCCGCTACCCACAAGTCCGAGCAGCGATAAATCAGTCGTGTTCGGCGCACGGAATCCGCGCGTGTACTTGCCCGCGATGTCGAAACCACCGGCTACATTGACTACGGCTCCGATGCGGCCTGAAAATGCGCCAAACCGCGCGCTATCATCAGGAAATAATGGCTGGTTATTTGGAGTTGGAGCGGAATTCGCCGCGAGAGAATTATATGAAGCAACACTGTAACGCACTGCACCGTTTATTCGTAAGCGATCGGGGATCACTGTGAATGAGTCTTGCGCAAAGAATCCGTACGAAAGATAGGTTGCTCCATGCGGGACACGCGGACGAGTGTTAACAGTTATTCTTGTGACAGGATCGTACGTAAATGCCGGGGTTTTAATTTTGTCGTGGTACACATCCGCGCCAACTAAAAAGGTGTTCTTCTCACCTGACTGTTTATCGAGATAAAAGTTAAAACCAAAAACATTCGTCCGTTCGTGTTGGTTAGTAATCGTTCCAATCGGGTTTCCCTGGCCGCCTTGATTTATTCTCTCTTCACGTTGGCCGTTATACGAGGCAGTAAATGAACCGTTATCAAAGAACCCGAACCTTTGTTTGAAGAGGCGCGCATAGAAAGTGTCGGTCATCAGGTTTCGCAAGTCTGCGATGTTGTTACCATCACCACCTAACAACTGGTCGTAGCGCTTGCCGTTGTCTTGCTGGTTACGCGCGTAGCTAAATAGAAACTGCGTATCATCGTTCAGGTTAAAACTCGCTCTCATCAAGCCGCCATATTGCGTGAAGCCTGTATCGGGTAAACGAGTGCCAAACACATCCGAAGGCAAGCCCAAAAAACGGGACACCGCGGCGTGATAATCAAGGCCATCAGCGGGACGCAACGTGCTAATTCGGCGACCGTTGAGGTTGAAGAGCAATCCGTATGAACGTGTTCCGTAGGTGAGGAGCGCGTTACCGCCTGCTCCGTTTGTAGCCGAAGTGTAGAAGAGGTTCGTGTTTCCGTGAAACTCTCTGTCTCTATTTCCGTACCGCGGAGCATGAGTAATAAAATTCACCACGCCGCCGTGTACGTCCGAACCATATTGAGAACTGTTTGGTCCACGAAGAATTTCTACTGTGTCGAGACTTGAGGGTTCGATCAGACTAAAGAATGTACCAACTCCGCCCCGCTGAGCGCTGGTCGTGTAGCGAACCCCGTCGACGTATACCGCGACATTCCTACCGGTAAGGCCCCTCACAAACACCGCACTCAATGATGGACTCGTACGCTGGAGGTTTACGCCTGTTTCCTCGTCGACTGCTTGAGCGACAACTTCAGTTGCTCGCTGAAGTATTTCGTCTTCATTGATAACATTAACTTGCGTATCCACATTACGGGCGCTGGATACCTGTCCAACTTCGGCAGTAACTGTTACTTCTCCGGTTAGCGAATTTACTTCGAGAACTATATCCAATTCTCGGGCACTTCCAGACGTAACCTGGACGGCGGTTCTATAACGGTCAAAACCAGGTCGAGTGATGCTGATCTCATAGTTACCAGCAGCGAGATCGTTCAGAGTGAATTTACCGTCAACATCTGTGGTGGTGCTGGCAATCACAACTTGCTGTGTATTCCTCAAACTGATGTCAACGCCGGATACAGCTGCGCCACTTGCATCTTTTACGCTGCCGACAATTTTACCCAGAGGATTAGTAGCGAAAACGGAAACCGCGGTTACCAGGAACGTAAAAGTAAGCAGCGAAATCGAAACAAAGGTGCAAAGTAGAGGCTTCATCCAGGACAATCTCTTGGAGTTTCTCAGGTGCGGAGCAACTCCGAACTAATTCCCGCGAAAGTAACGTTGGATACAGTTTGAGTGGTAACAAGTAGGAGCCGCTAACTTGAGGCCACGTTTCTGCGCCGAAACTCTAAAGGCCCAGCAAAACTACTACCAGATGTCGTACAGAATAGGTCGAACGCAGGTTCAGCGAAGTCTTGATAATTAAGCTACGCATGATAGCTGATGATCTAGCTGATGATCCAAAAGGAGGGGAGCCGAAGCTATTAGCTAAGGAAAGCCACGACGTGCTCGATGAAGAAATGAACTGAAGCGAGGACCTGCGGACGGCTTTCAATCGTGAGGCCCGCAACCAACACAGTCGCCAATAAAAGCCAGGGCATAAACCGGAACCACGGTGCGCTACTGATCAAGTGCTTTGAATCAGTTGAAGCCAACTCCAACAAGCGGCTGACCCGGGTGTTGACCCCCTGTATTTCATCGCCGCCAACCAGAAATGCCGAGACCGAGGATGGCAGTACCTGGCTCTCTTCTTTCGGTATCATGCGAGCGATCCGCACGAGAGCAGACGCCAGGTTCAAAGCTAAGGTGGAACTCTCCTGAGCAGCATATTCATCGGCCGCTGATTCCGATGCATCACTCCAGGCGCGGTCCAACGAAGTTCCGCACGGTATCATCAATAGAGCCGCTCGACTTGCGCGCATTAAAGATCGTTTACAGTTGTCATGCGCGACAAGATGTCCACATTCGTGCGCGATCGCCGCAGCCAGTTCTTCCGCTGAAAGTGATTCGAGTACTTGTTCAGCAATAAAGAGCCGGGGTCGAAGCATTCCGACTACTGCGATAATTGGAAATCCGTACTTCATTCTGAAAGCCGGGACACCAACACTTTCGAGCTCAATAGGAGTGGAATTCAAGATCCATCGTTTGAGGAGCCTGCGTGTGGCGAGCCAGGAACGCAATCCTCGCCAGATTGCCAGTCCCACACCAACTGCTGAAAAGGCTGCTAGCAAACCCAATTTGAGACTGACAAACTCGTTAGTCGTGTAGGGTTCGTAGGCCAGATAAGACGGAATGATGAACGCGACTATCCAGACAATGGCGACCGCCGGTGGACCAGTTCGCATTACAAACAATATCTCGGCGCGGGTCCGAGCCGTCCAACGCCTCAAGGGTTTCCTAAGGAGTCGGGATAGCCCAGTCACAATCAATGTTGAGACCGCATTAACGGTCAACAACATTGCGAGGACCAAAGTTATACCGAGTAGCTCGTACATCGATGAGTTAGTTAAGGCGGCCGAGTTCTCTTTTCTTTTCCTGCACGAGTCGATCTAGTTCGTCGAGTAGTTCGCGATCTCTTTCACTAACCGTATCAACAATGCAGGCGAGAACTGGCTCGATACCGTCTGCCCCCTGTCCGAGCAGACCATCAATCACATCTTCTTTTATGCCATGCTCAAAATCATCTTGGGAGATTGAGGCGACATAGAAGAAGGCCCGGCCATCTTTCCTTCTTTCGAGCAGGTTCTTTTTGAATAAGCGGTCGAGAGTGGTCATCAGGGTCGTATAAGCGACCCGTTCCTCGAAGGCCCTGTAAATATCGCGCACGCTCACTTCACCGAGGCGCCAGGTTTCTTCCAGGACTTGTCTTTCGAGCTTACCGAGAGCAAAGCATGCAATTTCGCGGGGTCGGCGAAATCCACGGAGGAGGAATCTTGAAGTCTTCATGGTGTCGGGCATTTTCCGCGAGGATGGTCTTTGCTGTCAATCCAATTCGAGACGCTCGACACCTCAAAAGGGGAGCCGCATCGTTCAATTATTAATTGATACTTGGTGATTTCTAAGTCAGAACAATCCCCTGCTAACAATTGGTAATTCTCATTTCATAATTATCAAATAAATGGTATGGCCCCACCCCGGATTAAACTCACTTTTCTGGGCTCGGTTTCGCATTCACTTCTACATCGGGTATCATTCGAGGTTTGCGGCGAGGCTCAGATTCCCATCTGTATGGCCTGTCAACAAATTCAAGAATGGCTGAAGAATCAATCCAGGTTAAAGGGGCGAGGGTTAATAACCTGAAAAACGTCTCCTTCTCTATTCCAATTAACCAGATGACCGTCGTCACAGGCGTAAGCGGTTCTGGTAAGTCTTCACTGGCATTTGACACCGTCTATGCAGAAGGACAGCGGCGTTATGTCGAATCTCTGTCAGCTTATGCGCGGCAATTCCTCGAGCGCATGGACAAGCCCGACGTAGACGAAGTTGTGGGTATTGCTCCCGCAATTGCCATTCGACAAAAGAACTCAACTCGAAACCCTCGCTCAACTGTCGGCACCCAAACTGAGATTTACGACTATCTCCGCCTTCTTTTTGCAAGAGTTGGAGAAACTTTTTGTCGTGTTTGCGGGCGACAGGTTTATCGGGATTCCCCGGAGTCAGTGGCGGAAGAGGTGCTGACGAAAATACCCGAGGGTACACGCTTTTATGTCCTGTTTCCGGCGAAGTCACCCGCGAGCAACGATGTCGCCGCGACTGACGAGAATCGCAGCCAGCGCCGGCGATCAACTCCCGCCATTCGTCAGAGCGTCACCGCTCACGTAATGAGCCTAATGCAACGAGGGTTTACCCGTCTGTTGGTCGACGGGCAGACTGTCGAATTGCAGTCGCCCGATGACTATACCCGGCACGATTTTGAGGGCGTCTATGTGCTGGTTGATCGGTTGACCGTTCGACCGGATATACGGCAGAGGCTCGTTGACTCGCTTGAAACATGTTTCCAGGAAGGGCAAGGAACTGCGATCGTTCAAACTGTAGAGACCGAGCCGCAGCGATTTCGATTCTCGGAAAACTTTCAGTGTAAATACGACGAAACTGTCTATGCGACGCCCGAACCACGGCTTTTCAGCTTCAACAATCCATACGGGGCGTGTCCCACCTGCCAGGGGTTCGGCAACACAATCGGCCTGGACATTAATCTCGTCATTCCAAACCCCGGTTTGTCGCTAAAAGAAGGGGCAATTGAACCGTGGACCAAGCCGCAACATGAATGGGCCTTTTCTGAACTAAAGCAATTCTGCCGTTCAGAGAAGATCTCGATGACGACTCCGTTCAACCAACTATCGAAATCCGACCAGGAGGCAGTTATCGATGGTCGAGGCGACTGGGCCGGCGTTCGTGGTTTTTTTGAATGGATGGAGACAAAGAAGTACAAACTGCATGTTCGAGTCTTTCTGTCGAAGTATCGAGGCTACACGTTGTGTCCAGACTGTGGTGGTGGACGACTGCGGCAGGAAGCGCGCGACGTTAAGGTGGGCGGCAAAACACTGCCACAGGTTTGTTCACTGGCAATTAAAGACGCGGCAGCATTTTTTGATTCGTTGTCTCTCTCGACAGAGCAATCATCGATTGCTGATCGAATTCTGTTTGAGCTGCGACGACGACTCAGGTTTCTCGTCGAAGTGGGTCTTGATTATTTGACTCTCGACCGGCTCGCTTCGACTTTGTCAGGAGGAGAAGCTCAGCGTATTCAGTTAGCGACTAATCTTGGCTCATCACTAGTCGGCGCCTTATACGTGTTGGATGAACCATCAATTGGACTGCACCCGCGCGACAACGATCGATTGATCCGCCTGCTGCAAAATCTGCGCGATATCGGCAACACCGTTCTCGTAGTTGAGCACGACGCGGAAATGATGCGGTCCGCCGATCATATACTCGACATCGGGCCATCTGCAGGGGAACTCGGTGGTCGCGTCATGTACGAAGGCGACTATGAGGGATTGCTGAAGGATGAGACGTCGCTCACGGCGCGTTATCTTCGTGGTGATGCCGAGATTAAAGAGCCAAAGCAACGACGCGTCGCACAAAAGCGCAAACTGAGTGTTCAAGGTGCTTCAGAGCACAATCTAAAATCGATTGACGTCGATATACCTCTCGACATGCTTGTATGCGTGACTGGGGTCAGTGGTTCTGGAAAGTCGACGCTCATTCACGACTGCATCTACGCTGGAATCAAAAAGCAACGAGGCGAGTGGCAAGGCCACGTGGGCGCATTTCAGAAGCTCGAAGGAACGCAGTTTATCGATGACGTGATCCTTGTAGATCAATCTCCCATTGGAAGAACTCCGAGGTCAAACCCGGTGACCTATATCAAGGTTTATGACGCGATCCGGGAAGTGTTCTCAGCAACACGAGAAGCTCAGTCGCGCGGGTTCGAACCATCTCATTTCTCTTTCAATCTTCCGGGCGGGCGATGTGAAGTTTGTCAGGGTGACGGGACGGTCACTGTCGAGATGCAATTTCTCGCGGATGTCGAGCTCGTTTGCGAAGAGTGTAAAGGGACCAGATTCAAACAGCAGATCCTGGACATCAGGTATCGCGGGCGAAACGTTCATGAAGTCCTAAGCATGACGGTGCGCGAGGCAATCAGTTTCTTTAGAGAAGTTCCGAAGATCACCAATCGTCTAAAAGTTCTGGACGATGTTGGTCTGGGCTATTTACGGTTGGGCCAATCGGCCACGACACTTTCTGGTGGCGAGGCGCAACGAATAAAGCTGGCAGCCCACCTTCTCAAACGAACCGGGGCCAAAACTCTCTATATCTTCGATGAACCAACGACGGGTCTGCATTTCGATGACATCAATAAGTTACTCGCCGCCTTTCGAGCATTAATTGAAGCTGGTGGTTCGTTGTTGGTCATTGAGCATAATCTCGACGTCATCAAGACGGCAGATTTCGTCATCGATCTTGGAGCTGAAGGTGGTGACGCAGGTGGTTATGTGGTTGGGGTTGGTACCCCGGAAGAAATTATGAAGTTAAAAGGATCGTACACCGGAAAGTTTTTGCTCGATCATCTCGCCAAGTCGAACGGTCACTCAAAAAGAAGTGGATAGGATAGGTCCTATAGGTCGTATAGGTCCTATTTAACTTACCAGGCCATGAGCGATTCGCAGAACCCAATAAGGCGAATTCCCCTCTCCCGGCGCTTGCTTTACGCATTCGCCATCTATCTTCTTTTTCTCGCCATCCTGGGCGCCATTGAAATCATCACTCGTCTTCGCATGCAGCATATCTCGAGTCTTGATGTATTCGTCTCCACCCCTCAACAACGCATGCAAGTGGCTGATGAAAAACAAGCGGGAATCTTTGAAGGAGATTCGTTGCTCCTTTGGAGACTCAAACCAAATCTCGATCACGTGGTGTGGGATTACACCCTACTCTCCACAAATCAACAGAGCTTTCGAGCCGACTACCCAATCGGACCAAAACCAAACGGTATGTTTCGCGTCGTTTGTCTTGGCGACTCCGTCACCTTTGGGTACCGGGTACCGGTCGTTTGGCCAGAACGCCCAACCCAATATGAGCCCGGCTGGTTACCGTATCCGATGCTCGTCGAAAAGCATTTACGGAATGCCAACCCACAACGGCAGATCGAGGTGATCACGATGGCAGTCCCTGGTTATACAAGTCACCAGGGCCTGGCGTGGCTGAAGCGTGATATCAATTGGCTGGAGCCCGATCTGGTTGTAGCAAGTTTTGGATGGAACGACGCGAGCTTAAGTGATGCTCCAGACAGAACGACGATTCGCACTAACTGGTTTGCTGTGGGAATTCGGTGGCTCATCGATCACAGTCAAGCTTTCGCGCATGCAACTCGTTGGCTTAGATCCCGGAATCCCCCGGCGCTGAAGGAAAAAGTGCAACCTGTACCTCGCGTCTCACAGGACGAGTACGTAAACAACTTTAAGTCTATCGCCGAACTCTGCAAGCATAATAACGCGACCTTGTTAGTAATGGGGGCGCCATATCGCGACAGCATTACAAATCCTTCTGAAGCAGCGCTCATGACAGGCTACCGGGCCTCGCTCAGTTCGAACATGAAAGGTCAGAACGTTGCTTACTTTGAAGTTCCTGAGTTAACTGAAAAGGCCGGCGCAACAAATCAGGGATTGTTTGGAGAATTGATTCATCCGAATCACCTGGGCCATCGCTTGATTGCGGCGAGCCTCGTTAATTTAATGATCAGGAATAAATTGCTGGTCGATCTAAATGCTCCTGAATTCCAGCCTTAACGTACTTGTAAGATGAATGTCGTGACGGTCGCGCGTATATTGTGAACGTTGGAGGAACACTTTGATGGAACTAGGTAAAAAGATTGTTGCTGACTTAACCGCGTCGATGAAAGCCCAGGACGCTGCGCGCACGTCAACATTGAGGATGGTCAAAGCCGCGATGATGAACCGGCAGATCGAGAAAGGTTCCGAACTCGACGACGACGACGTGCAAAAGCTGTTGCGCTCGCTGGTAAAACAACGACGGGATTCAATCGAACAATACGAAAAGGCTAATCGGCAGGAGTTGGCCGACAAGGAAAAATCGGAGATCGTCGTCATTGAAGCGTATCTTCCGCAATCAGCCTCACCAGAGGAGATCGAAAGCGTTGTGTTGTCCGTTATCGCGGAAACTGGGGCTTCCTCTATCAAGGATATGGGGAAGGTTATGAAAGCAGCACAGGCTGCGCTTGCCGGAAAGAACGCCGACGGAAAAATTGTGAGCGACATTGTGAAGGCCAAACTAGGAAAATAGCGCTTTCTAAGGACTTTAAGGTGCATTTTCAAGAAGTGTAGGCGCGGTTGCTTCGACCTAGGTGTTTCCGTATAATTCACAGCTTGCTCGAAGGCACAGGGTCTTGTCCGGTGGGTTCGCGCCCACTTTTTCTTTTGGGCTGAAGACTCTCGGAGGATGCCCATGACCGACGGTTCGATTGCGGAACGTATTGAGGAAATTGCCGGACAGGTAGCAATCGACCACGGAGTTGAGCTGGTTCACGCGGAAGTCGCCGGGCCTGACAATAAGCCGATTGTCCGTGTTTTTATTGACAAGCCGAACGGCGTAACCCACGAGGATTGCTCGGAAGTTAGCCAGCACCTCGGCACAATTCTCGACGTAGAAGATTTCATTCATTCTTCTTATACGTTGGAAGTTTCGTCACCGGGGCTGGAGCGCGGGCTCTACAAACGCGCAGATTACGAACGTTTTGCCGGTAGTCAGGCGAAGCTCAAAATCCGGCAGCCAATAGCAGGTCAGCGTAATTTCCGCGGGACCTTAGCTGGAGTCGAAGATGAGAATCTTATCTTCGAAGATCGAACAAGCGGGCGGGTGCTAATTCCTCTGCAACTGATCACCAAGGCCAACCTTGAAGTTGACGTCAAAGAGGAGTTGCGAAGAGCAAGCCACTAATGGCGACCTGATTTGCGGTCGAACTTCGAACACAACAACTGAATAGGCTCAGCGACACGTGGCCAGGTGGTCTGATGTCGAGCCAGTAGGATAGCGAGATTTTTCATGAGTTCATCGATAGCACAAAACATCGAAGCCCTTTGCCAGGAGCAAGGAATCGAACGCGACCTCGTCATTGACGCGATGAAAGAGGCCGTTCGCGCTGCCGCTAAAAAGCAGTTCCGCTCAGGCGAGGACATCCAGGTTGACTGGAACTCCGAGACCGGAATCGAGCTCTCGGCCTCAAAAGTCGTCGTCGACGCAGTTGAGAATCCGGCCACCGAACTTTCAATCGATGAAGCTCGCGAGCTGGCTGGCGACGAAGTTGAATTAGGTGATGCCCTGCTACTCCCACTGCCCATGGAAGAGCTTGGTCGCATCGCCGCTCAAACTGCGAAACAAATCCTTTTCCAAAAGGTTCGGGACGCTGTTCGCAGCAACGTATACGAACAGTATGTCGATAAAATCGGCGATCTGGTCAACGGCTACGTCAAGAGATTTGAACGCGGCAACATCATTGTTGACCTGGGAAATCTCGAAGCCATTCTTCCGCGTTCACAACAGTCGCGCGGCGAACAGTGGAACCAGGGCGAAAGAATTCGTGTAGTAATCAATAACGTCTCGAAAGAGTCGAAGGGACCACAAGTGGAAGTCTCGCGCACCTCGCCTGAACTCCTTCTTCGATTATTCGAAATGGAAGTTCCGGAGATCTACGACGGCACAGTTGTAATTAAGTCTGCAGTTCGAGAACCAGGTGAGCGCGCCAAGATCGCCGTCATGTCGAACGAGCGTGATGTCGATCCAGTTGGTGCCTGCGTTGGTATGAAGGGTTCGCGAGTACAGGCAATCATTCGTGAATTGCGCGGCGAAAAGATCGACATTATCGAGTGGTCGGATGAGCCTTCTGTCTTTGCCGCAAATGCTTTATCGCCTGCAAAAGTTAACCAGGTTCGCATTACTGATATCGAGAATCGTCAGATGGAAGTGATCGTTAACGAAGATCAACTGTCGTTGGCGATAGGAAAACGCGGACAGAACGTCAGATTAGCTACCAAGTTAGTCGGCTGGAATATCGACATTCGTAGCGAAGAAGAGATCAAACGCGAGGTCACTGAGCAGATGGGAGCACTCATCGCATCTGGTGAAGCCTTACCTCTTTCAGCTATCGAGGGCGTAACTGCGCAGCAAGCGGAATCACTCGCTGAGCACGGCATTGAAGATATCGATGCGTTGGCTCTGACCTCGGTTGACGACCTGGTTGAGTTCCTTGACCTGAGTCTCGACGAAGCAGAAGTGATAATTGAAGCCGCTAAAGCTGTCGTTGCTCTTCGAGTTAAAAAGCTTGCGGAAGCCGAATCAGCCGCCGAAGCCGAACCGCTCGAGTCACATGCAGTTTCTTCGGAGTTTGACGAATCCGTAGAAGCATATGACGTTGAACCTTCAGATGAAATGACCGCAGAAGGCTACGACGAAGCAGTGGAAAAGGGAGCGCCGTTTACCTCGGAACCAGAAATCCTGGCTAGAGATTCAGCCGACCCGGTGCCTGTAACCGAAGCGGAACAGATTAGCGCCGATGAGGTCGCGCTCCAGGAAACCGGCCGCGACCTGCGACCCGACACAATTACACCGTCGCCTGACATTACGTCTTCGGGCGTCGAAACGCCTGAAAACTTTGAAGAGATTGCTGCTGAAGTACTAGCGGCAGATTCAGACTCCGACGCTATCGCCGAGGATTCTGAAACATCGGTTTCCGCCGATTCGGAAGAAGAGGCTGCATCAAGCGGAAACTTGGACGAAGAGAAGCACTGATGCTTCTGTCGATGCAGCAAAACAGAATCAACGCAAGGTCGAGCTACAGGCTTGCTGCGTTACTCGCTCCAACGACTGTCACGCGTCTCAACTTCTGAAACGACGCTTTTGAAAGTGGTTTGGAGCGAGAGTTCCAAACCACTTTTGAAGTGATAAAGATGCCTTAAGGCGTCGAGAAGGAGTGCATGACAGTTTCCTCGAAAGTTCGCATCTACGATCTCGCCAAAGAACTGAAACTCGACACTAAACGACTCATTGAAGAGGTGCGTCGCGAAGGTGTCGATGTGAGCGTGCCGTCTAATTCAGTCTCCAAAGAATTGGCTGAGAAGATCAGAAACAAATACTTTCCGAAGAAAGAAACAACCGTAAAGCGCGCGGTAAAAGTCGTAAAGCGCGCTGCTCTTCCGGCAACTGATGTCGCCGTTGCAGCACCACCGGTTGAAGCTCCCCCTGAGATTGAAGAACCTGAGGCGGTGCTCGAAGCTCCGGATGAAGAAGTACCGGAGATTCTGGAAGAGACGCTCCCGGATACATCAACCTCGACTCCGGCACCTGCGCGGCAGCCGACCACGGCGCGACTAGTTAAGAAGCTGACGCCGGCCACGCGAGCGGAAGCCCCGGTCGATGTGATCAGTCCACCGGAAGAGATTGAGGCCGAGCCAGAACCGATCGAGGAAGCCGAAGAGGTTTCCGAGCCAATCGCAGCTCCCCCGGCAACTGCCCCAGCCGTTGTCAGGGCCGAAGCGCCTGCTCCAGTGCCAACTCGCCAAATTCGCGTGCTTCGGCCCACTGCCGCAGCTCTAAACGCGGGGATTAGACCAGGCGAACGTGCTCCGGCACCAGCTCCACCGCCCGTCGCCGCAGCGCCTGCAACTGAACGTGCTGACCGAGGTGGCCGCGTTCGCGAAAGGCCTTCGCTGCCGCGCTCAGAACGAACGGGCACCCCAGGTGAGACCGCCACGCCGCAAACCACCTATATTCCGCCACCCGATGCTGGTAGACGTCGTTCACGACGTAGTAGCCCGCGCGGTGGCCGGAAAATAGAAGGCAAGGCAGGCCGGTTCGACAAGAACGATTTCATCCCGCCTCCAAAAGCCCTGTCACTCGAAGATCGAATCGCCGGCAGGTTGGAAGTAGACAATGCAGCAGAACTGAAATCTGTTCGACTGATAGAAGGCTCAACAGTCAAGGAGTTTGCCGAGAAACTGGGAATCAAGCCAAAGGACGTTGTTACGCTACTGCTGCAACGCGGCGTTTTTGCCACCATCAATCAGCCACTCATGGATGATGTCGCCACCGATCTAGGAAAGAGATTTGGTTACGATGTCTCTTTTGTCCCGTTTGAAGAAATGGTGGCCGAGAAAGAGTTTGAAGACCTTATCGCAACTGACGCTGACGACGTTGAGTTACCTCGTGCGCCTGTCGTCACTGTGATGGGCCACGTCGACCACGGTAAGACTTCTCTGCTTGATGGTATCCGCACTACAGACGTAGCAGCGGGTGAAGCTGGAGGTATCACGCAGCACATTGGTGCGTACAGCGTCCAGGTGCCCAATCCAGATCAACCAAATGAGACGCGCCGGGTAGTGTTCCTTGATACCCCGGGTCACGAAGCATTTACGATGATGCGTGCTCGCGGCGCCAAGGCTACGGATATCGTGGTGCTCGTTGTGGCAGCGGACGATGGTGTTATGCCGCAAACAATCGAGGCGATCGAACACTCGCGAGCAGCTAACGTTCCGATCATCGTCGCGATTAATAAGATCGACAAACCCGACGCCAATCCGGATCGGGTCCGACAAGAATTAGCCCAGCATGGGCTGTCTCCGCTCGATTGGGGTGGCGACACTGAAATGGTCCAGGTATCAGCTAAGCGCCGGGAAAACCTCGACACTTTGCTTGAGACAGTCCTGCTTACGTCCGACATTCTAAACCTGCGCGCCAGTCCGACTCGTTTGGCATCGGGTGTAGTGCTCGAAGCAAAGTTGGATCGAGGCCGTGGTGCGGTGGCTACCGTGCTGGTTCAGCAAGGCACACTACGTATTCATGAGCCCTTCATCGTCGGTCAGATTTTTGGACGCGTCCGAGCAATGTTCAATGATCGTGGTGAATCAATCACAGAAGCTGGTCCAGCAACTCCAGTAGAAGTGCTTGGTCTGCAGGGAGTACCGCAAGCGGGAGAAAGCTTCCAGGTTGTGTCGGATATAACCAAGGCGCAATCGATTTCTCAGCACCGCCAGATGCTCAGTCGTCAGGCTGCGCTCTTACAAACTACAAAACGCGGTATCGAAGCACTGGGTGAAAGCGAAGTTAAAGAACTGCTCGTGATCATCAAGGCCGACGTACAAGGTTCAGTTGAAGTGCTCAAGTCGACTTTGCAAAAACTTTCAACTGATCGGGTCAAGGTTAAAGTGATCAGGTCAGGCGTCGGTGCTATTACCGAGTCGGATGTATTGCTCGGCTCAGCTACTCAAGCTGGTTCATCTTCATCAGCAGTAGTAATCATCGGCTTCAACGTTCGACCTGAAGCACGTGCTGCTGATGTCGCCAAGCAGGAATCGGTGGACATTAGACTACACTCCATTATCTATAAGGTTGAAGAAGAGATTCGAGCCGCTATGATCGGTATGCTCGAAGCTATAGAGAAGGAGAAGATTCTGGGCAAGGCAGAGGTTCGCGAGGTGTTCCGCGTTCCCAAGGCAGGAACTGTGGCCGGCTGTATGGTAATCGACGGTCTCATCCGGCGAAATGCTCGTGCCCGCTTGATTAGAGACGGAGTCGTAAGTTGGGAAGGCAATATTGCTTCGCTCCGTAGATTTAAAGACGACGTGTCAGAGGTCAGAGATGGCTTCGAGTGCGGTATCAGTTTGGAAAACTTCAATGACATAAAAGTTGCGGACCAGATTGAGGCTTACGTTGTTGAGCGGGTTGCGGCGACCGAGTTGTAAGAGGAGACTGGGTTCTGTCTAGTATTGTTATGCATCGCGCGGAAAGAGCTGCGGATATCATAAGGGAAGAGATAGCCCAGATTGTAGGCTACGAACTTGAAGATCCGCGTGTTTCCATGGTCACCGTAACAGATGTCCGCCTCTCGGATGACAGACGGGCTGCAAAGGTTTATGTGACAGTCGCCGGAGACGAGAACGAACATCAGGCAGCAATGGTGGCGTTGCGACACGCTGCTCCATATGTGCGAAAACAACTAGGGCTTTCCCTTAATCTCCCGCGCACTCCAGAAATTCATTTCGTGCGCGATAAGGTTGAAGAAGAAGGTGAACGAGTCGATCAGTTACTTCAACAGATCGAAAGGGAGTGGGAAAGCCAAGGAAAGGAAAACGAGTGAGGGGAGCGATTTGCGTAGCCTGAAAGCCCTTCAAATTACGTGCGCAATCGTCCTTCTGCTGTTTTAAAATGTTAAGTCAAGTAGTTGAGTTGATCGAATCAAAACGTCGGTTTGCGATCACCTCCCACATCCGCCCCGACGGCGACAGTCTAGGTTCATCTCTCGGCCTTTACTGGCTTTTGCGCGCACTCGACAAAGACGTCGCAGTGATCATGCGAGACCCGGTTCCCCATGCTTATCAACAGCTCCCAGGCGCTGGTGATGTTCGAGTAACACCGCAGGTCGATCCTACCTATAATGCTGTGTTCGTAATTGAATGCTCTGACATAACGCGTCCCGGTTTGATCGATCTCGAGAAGCAAGTCGTTGTTAACATCGACCATCACTCAACTACGGCCTTGTTTGGAACCATTAACTGGATCGACTCGACCGCTTCCGCTGTCGGGGAGATGATCTATAACCTGTGCAAAGCTACCGGTGTCCGGGTAACCAAGGAGATCGCCGAGTGCGTCTACACAGCGCTAATTACCGATACCGGATCATTTCATTACAGCAACACAACTGAGCGAACCTTTAAGGTAGCCTCGGAACTCGTGCGAACGGGTGTCAAACCTGCCAAAACTGCCGAGGCGGTATTCGCCAGTTATCCGTGGAGCAGAATTCAGTTGATGGGCGCAGTTCTGTCGACAGCTCGACGAGACGAATCCGGTCGCGTCGCCTGCATGAGACAGTCCCTTGAAATGCAAGAAGCGGCAAAGGCTTCGGATGAAGATGCTGACGGATTTGTCAATTATCCCCTTACCGTCGGCGAGGTGGAAGCCGTTGCGATGCTCAAGGAATCCTCTCCTGGAATTTACCGAACGAGTCTGCGTTCCAAAGGCGAAGTGAATGTCGCAAAGGTCGCAGAAAAGTTCGGTGGTGGGGGGCATCGGAACGCAGCAGGTTGCACATTGAAAGGTAGTTGGGATCAAGCCGAGTCGATCATCGTAGGTTTGCTGCAGGAAGCGGTACAGCGAGCAAATGGCCTGAAAGATGTGACGGAGGACGCGCTGAGGGATTCAGACCTGGAGCCTAAATCAGAATCGGTGGTCTAAGTGAAAGTAGATGTCAGGCGGAGCCTTTAGGATGGACCATCCGGGCTCCGCTTCATACTGTTTGACATGTCGACTAAAGAGAAGAAATACAAGTGGCGGCGCAAGGACTACCAGGAACAGACCCGCGGCTTACTCATCGTCCATACCGGCAACGGAAAAGGAAAAACGACTTGTGCTCTCGGACTAATGATGCGAGCAGCCGGACGCGGTCTTAAGTGTTGCATGATACAGTTCATGAAATCGCGAAACGATCGATACGGTGAACACGAAGCAGCAGAAAAACTGGGAATTGAAGTCCACACAATGGGCGATGGGTTTACCTGGGACACCAAGAATCGCGAACAGGACATCAAGACGGCTCGCGAAACCTGGGACCTCTGCGTACAGAAGCTGAGGTCGGGCGACTACGACATGCTCGTTTTCGATGAACTTGTCTATGTTTTGAGTTACGACATGCTGCCGGTGTCCGAGGTCCTGAAGGAGATCGAGGCAATTCGACTTGAACAGCCCGCGCTTCACATCGTGGTGACCGGACGCGACGCACCCACGGAGTTAATTGCGGCGGCTGACCTGGTTACCGAAATGACTGAAATCAAACACCCTTTTAACTCGGGAATTCGGGCCCAACAAGGCATTGAGTTCTGAAGGAAATTTATCATCCCCTTTCTTTTATGTTACGCTTCACGCATTAAATGGCCTGGTTCAACAAGAAAACTAAACGCATCGAGGCAGTTCCTCCCGAAGAGCGGGTCGTAAAGACTGAAAATGTCTTTGTGAAATGCGATGGGTGCGAGGCCCACCTTTTTACAGGTGAGCTCGAATCCAATGCGCAGGTCTGTTCCCATTGCGGTCACCACTTTCGTATCGGAGCCCGCGAACGCCTCGCCCTTCTTTTTGATGAAGGGAAATATGAAGAGCTCGATGCCGAGGTCATTTCAATAGACCCTCTCGAGTTTGTCGACAGCAAGCCTTACTCAGAACGACTAGTGCAGGCAAAGCAATCATCAGGACTTCCTGAGGCAATAATAAATGGGCGCGGCACAGTCGGTGATCATCCAGTCGTCGCCGGCGCGATGGATATGCAATTCATCGGCGGCTCGATGGGCTCCGCGGTTGGTGAAAAGGTCACCCGGCTTATCGAACGAGCCATGAGCGAGCGAAGCGCCGTAGTCATCTTCTCGGCCTCGGGTGGCGCCCGAATGCAGGAAGGCACTTTGTCGTTGATGCAGATGGCGAAAATCTCGGCTGCCCTCGCTGCACTTGATGAAGCTCGATTGCCCTTTATCTCAGTGCTCACCGATCCAACGACTGGTGGTGTCACTGCAAGTTTTGCGATGCTGGGCGACGTCATCATCGGTGAACCGAAAGCCTTGATCGGATTCGCTGGTCCAAGAGTCATCGAACAAACAATCCGACAAAAACTGCCAAAAGACTTCCAACGCTCTGAGTTCCTCCTCGAGCACGGGATGATCGATGCAATCGTCGATCGTCGAGAGCTGCGCAATCAGATCATCCAGCTTCTGAACTTCATGATGAACCCCGAAATCCATGGCGAATCAGATATCGAGAGAGCCAGGCGTCGGGCGATCTCTCGGAATTGACACCCTCCTCTTCCCCGTCGCTGGAGTCAATCGATGACTTTCTCGGAAGCGGTCCAGTATTTATTTAGCCTGGGCCACGAAACCCTGGCCATGAAGCTGGGTCTTCGTAACTCCGAAGTACTGCTCTCGGCTTTAGGCAAGCCCCATCACTCCGTTCGTTCTGTTCAAATCGCCGGCACCAATGGCAAAGGTTCAACCGCTGTAATGCTGGATTCGATCTGCCGAGCGGCTGGAATTAAAACTGGTCTCTATACTTCGCCGCACTTGTCCTCCATTACTGAGCGAATCCTACTCAATGGAACACCTGTCACCGAAGACGCGTTTGCAAGTTATGTAACGCGCGTACGCGAAACTTCAGAACTACTTCTCGCCCGAGAAACATTCGAAGCGCTTCCCACATTCTTTGAACAGATGACGGCTGCAGCACTCCTGTCGTTCGCTGATTCGAAAATCGATCTCGCAATCCTGGAAACGGGTTTGGGTGGCCGGCTGGATGCGACAACAGCAGCCGAAGCTGAGATTGTGGCGATAACTCCGATCGCTATGGACCACGAACAGTACCTCGGCAACACCATTGAACAAATTGCCTCTGAAAAGGCAGCAATCATTCGTCCCGGTGTCAAAGCCGTAATAGCTGAACAGGACCCTCGTGCGCTTGAAGTAATTCTCGCCCAGTGTCAGGAAGCAAAGGTGGAGCCAATTCAAACGTGGCAGATGGCGTCGGCAGTTGAAGCGAGCGAGGACGGCAGATTCAGTGTCACGTTTAAGACACACGAACATCTCTATGAGCGCGTGTGGCTCGGGTTACGTGGCCTGCATCAAAGTCAGAACGCCGCTACGGCTATCTGTCTGTCGGAAGTCCTGAATAAGTCTGGGTACCCCATTTCTTCTGAGACAATCAGAGAGGGAATCGGAAGTGCTCGCCATCCAGGCAGGCTCGAGTTGATCTCCGGAGCTCCTTCATTTTTGATGGATGGCGCTCACAATCCTGCAGGCGCGCTCGCGTTGCGGAAGTATCTCGACGACTATGCGCGAAGACCGTTGACGATTATCTTTGGCGCGATGCGTGATAAACAGATGGACCAGATGGCTGGTATTCTGTTCCCCGTTGCTGATCTGGTTGTACTGACGGAAATCGACAACGCTCGAAGTGCCACGGTGGAGAGTTTGGCAAAGTCGGCGACGAGCGTCGGCGTCAGTCATGTTGTAACCGCCTCGTCAAGCGAGGAAGCGCTGCAAAAGGCTGTGGCGGGCACTGACTCGTCAGGTTTGATTTGCATAACCGGCTCGCTGTACCTGATCGGCGAGCTACGACCGCGTTTGAAACACGATTGAAGAAAGAGTCGTACTAACATAACCAAAACGTTTATGGACCACCCAAAAATAATCGATAGCAAGACAGTGTTCCGTGGCAAGGTATTCACCGTTTCAGTAGATACAGTTCAGGAAGGCGACGCGACTTATCAGCGAGACGTCGTCCACCACCCGGGCAGTGCGGTAATCATTCCGCTCTTCCCCGACGAGACCGTGGCTCTCGTCAAACAGTACCGACATCCAGCTGTCAGGTACTTGCTCGAGGTACCCGCCGGTACGCTTGAGGAAAGAGAGGATCCGGAAATAGGCGCTGCTCGTGAACTCGAAGAAGAGCTTGGCCTGGTAGCTGGTCGACTCGATTTATTGTCGGAGTTCTTTGTGTCACCTGGCTTTTGTGAAGAGAAGATGTGGGTCTACCTGGCGACTGAACTGACAAACACCAAACAAAATCTTGATGAAGATGAGATCATCGAGGTCGTAAAGATTTCTCTCCAGGAAGCACTGGAGATGATTTCAGACGGCGAGATCCAAGACGCGAAAACTATTATTGCTTTGCTGTTAACCGCGAGCCGAATGAAGTCGTTAACTGCTGACGGGTACCCAGCCATGTGATTCCTAACTACGGAATTACGCGCGCCCCGAACTTATGATGTCGTTGACACGTTCAAGGCATTTCTAAAAAAGACCGGGGCTCACCCTCCGTCCCCGAATCCCACAGCGCGGCAGCGTGTGGATCGTTCAAGTCCTTTCTAATCGGAGCACCAACACTTGTACGGAAATCCCACAGCGCGGCAGCGTGTGGATCGTTCAAGTCCTTTCTACTGGCGCACCAACCCCGTAACGCGCGCGAATCCCACAGCGCGGCAGCGTGTGGATCGTTCAAGTCCTTTCTACTGGCGCACCAACCCCGTAAGGCGCGCGAATCCCACAGCGCGGCAGCGTGTCGATCGTTCAAGTCCTTT
>DASROI010000108.1:0-2922 GCA_035646955.1 Pyrinomonadaceae bacterium | reverse complement strand
GTTACGGTTTTCGATTAGCAGTATCGGAGCGGGCACAGAGACCGTAGTTGGTCCTTTTAGTGATGAGCTGGCCCATACTAATTCAAGCGGGGAGCCTCTTCGCGTGGCCTTGCTCGGATGTGGCACTGTCGGCGGAGGAGTTTACCAACGGCTTGCTGCCTTGCCCGAATTCTTCACGGTCATTGGGGTTGGCACGCGCAACATCGAGCGGGCCCGGCAAAGCGGTATTCCCGATCAACTCATCACAACTGACCTTAATAAACTTGTTGCGAGACCATTGGATACAGTGGTCGAGTTGTTGGGCGGTTTAGAACCTGCCTCCTCACTGATTAAGCGTGCCATAACCCGTGGTCTGAGTGTTGTAACTGCTAATAAGTACCTACTTGCTGTTGATCAGGAACTCGAGGCGCTGGCGAGCGAGGCCAACACCACCATACGTTATAGCGCAGCTGTCGGAGGAGTGCTTCCCGCACTCGAGCGTATTAACCAGGCTAAGAAACGTGGTCCATTGCGCGCAATCTCCGGCGTGCTTAATGGCACGAGTAATTTCGTACTTGAACGAATTGCTACCGGCGGAACACTTGAAGAGGCAGTTCGAACTGCTCAGGAACAGGGTTATGCAGAGGCTGATCCTCAATTTGACCTGGACGGTACCGATGCTGCTCAGAAACTTATCCTTCTTTCGCGAGCCGCGTTCGGAGTGAGTCTTCCGCTGACGGCGGTTCAAATAAGAGGAATTCAAGAACTCTCACCATCAGACTTTAAACATGCGCATGAGGCCGGGCAATCAATCCGGCTAGTCGCTGAATGCCGCCGCAGCGAAGATCGGCTCACAGCCAGTGTTGAACCAGTTGCAGTTGGTCCGGAACATCCTCTGGCGACTGTAAATGGAGTAGACAATCGCCTCGTCATCGAGCCGGAGGCAGGCAATCTATGCATTGCGTCAGGAAGAGGCGCAGGACGTTGGCCCACTACCGAGGCGGTGATGGCGGATCTGCTGGAGTTAAGACGCGAGTTGCAAGTCAGAGAAACCATTGAAGTTCGAGAGGAGTGTGTTGCATGAAGACTTCAACTCGTTGTGTTCATCTTGGAACGGGTGACGATCAATACGGAGCTATTGTGCCGCCAATCTATCAGACGGCCACCTTCAAGCAGCCGAGCGCATTGGAATTTGGCGAATATGACTACACCCGTAGTGGAAACCCAACACGCAAGCTCCTCGAGCAGCAAGTCGCGAGTCTTGAGGACGGTGCATACGCCTGTGCGTTCGCGAGCGGACTGGCGGCTATTACAGCCGTAACGCGGCTCGTTACTAGTGGCGGAGAAATCATTGCCGGAGACGATCTCTATGGCGGAACCGTCCGGTTGCTGGAACGGATAGTCGCGAGCCAGAACATCAACGTTCGCTACACGGATACTACGGATCTGGCCGCAGTCGAGCGTGTGTTGAATCCCAAGACGAAGCTTATTTTGATTGAAACTCCCACGAATCCTCTGTTTCGAATATCAGATATACGGCGGGTGGGCCAACTTGCACGGCAAGCGGGCGCACTCCTCGCTGTAGATAACTCGATGCTGTCACCGGTATTTCAGCAGCCGTTAGTCCTGGGAGCTGACATCGTGGTCCACTCGGCCACTAAGTTTCTGGGTGGTCACAGTGATGTGACGGCTGGTGCGTTAGTAACAAACAACCGGGCGGTCTACGAATCTATCGCTTTCCACCAAAACGCCGAAGGAACAGGACTAAGCCCATTTGAAGCATGGCTGTTGTTGCGAGGCCTTAAGACTCTTGCCCTCCGAGTTGAGCGCCAAAATGAATCAGCGCTGAAAATTGCTCGATTCCTGGAAGCGCAGGGTTGTGTCAACCGGGTTCTTTATCCAGGTTTAGAAAGTCATCCAGGTTACGCGATTCACCGAAATCAATCTCAAGGTGACGGTGCGGTGGTTAGTTTTTCAACTGGCGACGCGAAACTATCAGCATCGATCGCTGAAAAGACCAAGCTCTTTCAGATCGCCGTTAGTTTTGGTTCTGTAGGTTCTACGATTAGCCTGCCTTGTAGAATGTCTCATGCTAGCATCCCGGCAAGCTTAAGAAATAAATTGGCGCCGCCTGAAGATCTGGTTCGTTTATCTGTCGGAATCGAAGACCCCGGTGATTTAATTGAGGATCTGAGTCAAGCGTTCGAATTAAGCTCAAAACAATCAATGGTATCGGCGGTGGCCGCCCGGTGATTAACGTGGTCCTGGACCAGGCAATCGGGAATGGCAGAATTCTGCCAGAGAGAACGGCATCATCCTCCGATGTGAGAGCAGTGTTATAGCGGCTATTCTGCGCGGCGAGTGCGGCATTGGTCGACGGAAAAGCTGTGGGAGTTGTTCCGTCTTTCTTTCTTTAATCCAATAACCCGAGACCCTGCTTACGTATCAACGGCTGATACGTGTGGCTCTGCGCTTTACTGACAAACAACAGCAGTAAACTTCTTAACCTCTCGCGCATTTTGAGGACCAACTATGAACCTGACCTTTTCACTGTTTGGCTACTTTTTTTCCCTCCAGTTGTTTAAGAATTTGTTTGTGCCGATTGAACGTCTCGACGGACAGGCGAACGGATCCTCATTGGCCCTCGGCAATGAACACACCGAGGCTGAACACAGGCAGTCAGTCAATCTCGAACCGCAAAGAAACGCTACGATGCTGAGCTGATCACTCACAGAAGCAGATTGGCGAGTTCCTTAATAATCACTTTTATTGGAATCGTCATTAGGACTACCGGTAGAAAAGGCAGCAAGGTAGAGAACACCAGGCCTAAGAGTGCACGCCACTCAAATGGAATAGCAGTGGACGCATGAACGTTCGCCACCACGGAGTAAAGATCTGTGGTTGCAGAAAAGTCAGGCACCTCGAGCGAATGTTGTCCTGTCT
>DASROI010000107.1:0-9089 GCA_035646955.1 Pyrinomonadaceae bacterium | reverse complement strand
GCGGATCGCTTTTCTGGTTTGGAAAAAGGCGGCAAATCCGAAAGAGAATTCCATGGAGTAGGTTTGCAGAAATGATGGACAGATTGGCTTATCCAAATGGTTAGATGGGCCAACGAGGAAGAAGATCAACGCAGAGACGTGGAGTGATGCGGGTTAAGAGGTGAGTGGTTTTGGTTTCGGTGTCCATACCCGAATTTAGCGACGCCCTGCTCTTAACTCTGCGTCTCACTGCGGTCCTCTGCGTATCTCTGCGATGCCTTCAGTCACAACCAAAATGAGCTCTACCCCTATCAGGCCAGAAAAGACGCAGAGAGACGCAGAGGACCGCAGAGAGACGCAGAGTTAAGAGGACCGTTGTATTCGCCGCTGTGCCACCCTTCCAAACTGCGGATGCTGGTGAGTCGCTAATAGCGGCATCTCTCTGCGGGGCTCCACGTCTCTCTGCGACTACTCCGGGATTGACGGATGTGGAGTTGAAGGGATCGCAGAGAGACGCAGAGCACCGCAGAGAGACGCGAGAGACCAATGTGTAGACCCCTCATTCCGGAGTCGAAAAACTCAAGTTGCGGTAAGCAGACTCGGCGATTTGCGTTCCTTCCTTGTCGAGAGCAAAGACGCGCCAGCGCAGAGAAACGCCGTTCGCGCGCTCGCGCAACCATGAAGGCGCCCGGTAAGTATTTGAGGTCGAGGGTAGCATCGCTGACATCAATGGCTTCCCGTTCACATCAACCACCTCAAGCCGGTAGAACGCGCCGTTATCAACGCCGATCCAGGCGAAGTCAATTGGCTCAGTAGCTAAAAAGTTCTTGTTATCAACCGGAGCCAACGCACTAATTGCCCCACTGCCGCCACTTCCAGTTGGACCAACAAAGTAATGAAGCACCGGCAATGGGAAACCGGCCACGGCCCCGCTATTAACAAAAGCTGGGCCAGCACCAACAGCCGCGAGGTTCGATCCAGTTACATCATCATCAGACGCTTCAATGCGCAACAACAACAAATACTCGCCTGCCACTCTCCTTGGCAGATCAGCCGGACTTGGACCAACCAATGTGTACTTGCCCTCAGGTGGAAGAAAGACGTCGAAGCGTTGCACCTGGGTGTACTTTCGTTGCGTAGCTCGCTGTTCAATTGGCAGCGACGCTTCTGTCAACAAATCCTTTGCTTCCGGAAGCTCTTCACCAGGCTGTACAACCTCCCAGCGACCCTTCAACCGACCCGTGCCGGTGTAATTGATCTCCGCATTAATGGGTGGCAACTTCTCGCCGTCACGCACAAACAGAATTGGCTTCTCGCTTCCTGCGAAACCTAACTCGACGTTGGTCAAAGAGAATGGACTGCCCGCGCTCCCGCCGGACATCCGGCAGGTCACGACTACAAATTCGTCTGGTCCACCAACCGTGCTGACGAAACGACGAACAAAGAAAAAACTCGAAGTCGCACCACCCACCGCAGCTTGATAAGCCCGACGAGCAACAGACGCAGGTAGCGTCATGATGTCGGTATAAGCATTACTTCCGCTCTTGGTAGTGCGGTCGTAGCGGGCGGGTATCAGGCCGAAGATCGTTGTGGGACTACACTTAAGACCGATCGCGGGTGTCGCAGGTATCAACTCTCCACACCAGGTCGCTTCTGCCGGGATCTGGTTGTTCAAATTACCAAAGGTCAGAAATGCAGCAGTTGGACTTTGTGTACTGACGTTTAGACCAGTCGGGTTGACTCGAATTTGTGCCGCAGTCGATACAGCGAGTACCACAGTCACACAAGCGAGCCAAAAGAGTCGCGAAGCTGAGATGATTACAGTCTTGTTCATCGAATACCTGACGCTTAAAAGAATGTAAAGTTCAATCCGGCGTTGAACGTTTGCAGTTTTGTCAAAGTGCTGAAATTGAACAGGAAGTCACGAGCAAAGCCGTAACGGTTTGCGTAACGAACAAAGAATTGACCCTGTACCTTCTTCCAACGATTCGATTCATTCCGGAGAAACTGCCAGCTGTACTGAAAGTCGAGATCGGCGTCACGCCGGTGACTATTGTTTGCAACGTCGCCCGCTCCAGTTGTCGAAGCATTGAGTGCCCAGGTCATGCGATTTGTCATACGCCACGCGATTCCGGTTCCAACTCGAAGGGTTTTGTTAATCGTGTTTTGTTCAAAACTACTCGCGCGCTCAATACCTACCTCGAAATTCAGATCGAGAGTCTTGATCAGGTTGAGACCCACGGTCACACCGCTGACTTCATTCAAAAGGTCGCTGCGTTCCCGACCTAATTGACGATTGTCCTGGAACGAGTAGTTGAACCTGTAACCGGCGCGAACACGCTGGCTGAGCTGCCATTCAGCTGCGAACGTCTGGTTGAGACTGACCTGGTCCGGAATCTGTGTTGGAGAAACAAAGTCTCCATTGATGGGAATGAAGCCGGCAGACTGATGGATGTGATCGTAGGTATAGGACACCCTCGGAACCCACTTCGAAGGTTGATCGCTGCCACCGATCAACGCGCTCGCTGGAGCACTGACGTTGAATGCCGACCTTTCAGAAACCGTCTGGAGAATTGATCGGATACCATTCAGATTATCGTTACCGCGGGTGTAATCGGCGGCGAAGTTGATACTCCCGAAGGATCCGGTGACATCAAACTGATTATTAAGATGATCGGCCTGGGTAAAAGCTGCGACGCTCCGATAGAGTGGATCAACTCTTTCGTGCCGGTAACTTAAATTCAAACTGAGTGGCTTGGTCTTGGTTAGTTTGTAACCGCGCAGCAGATCGTAACTGAAATCAGCGTAACGAGCGTCGCGCCAGACTTGTTTGACGGGTACTACATTTTGACCTTGATAGAGAAGGGGATCGGCAGGATTCGTAAACCGGCTCCACGCATAACCAACATCGAAGCGAAGGCGCTGCGACTTGTCGGACCCGAGCAGCCGAAGACTGTAGCCCCGACTTTTTTCGGCGTCGTTAACATTGGACTGATTAAAGTTATTGACCGGAAGCAGCGAGCCATTCAAGCCGCTGACTTCGATGCGCAAACCACCGGGTCGTTTTTCGAGAACTTCCATTCCCAGTGTTGCGCTCACAAACTGATGTTTGGAACGACTTATCCCGAGGAAGTTATCGAAACCGACAATGCTTGTACCATTCATGACCGCTCCGGAAATGTCGAAGCGTTTTGTGATCGGCACCGTCAGTGAAATGCCGCGACTGGTGAAACTGTTTATCAGCTCTCGGTTGGTACCAAACGAGACGTTACCCACTTTCAATTGGACCCTTTCAAACTGGTAGAGCATCGTGTAAGCCGACAGATCAAACTGCGGCGCGTTGTTGCCCATTTGTCCAAACCGAAGCGCTTCGTTCTGTACCGATGAACCGGCAAAATCAAACTGATTCTGGATCGCCACGACACCTCTCTTGTAGTTGCCCTGGAAACTGGTCTGTACTGCGATGTCGGTGAAGTTCATTCGCTGTGGTCTGTTCGAATCGGGAAAGAACAGTGCGGTTGATTGGGCCTTAACGTTGACAGACACGCTCGGTATGAACTGAAAGGGAGAAGGGGTTTTCTTTGTATCCTGAATCGAGTTTGTTGTCTGTCCGTTTGTACCTTCGGTCGATTTAGGTGTTTCAACCACCAATCGTAGTCGAGCGATTTCCGTCCATTCGTTGTCGCCTGAAACGAGGTAGACGATCACACTTGTTTCACCAATAGGCAGAGGAAGAGGTGTTGGGAGGTAGGTCAATGCATTCGCACTCGAATTACAAAGTGCGGTGATGTCCATGTCACCGAGAATGACTCCTAAACGGCCCTCGCTCTCGAGGAGTGGACGCGACATGTGCAATTCGAGTTGTGCGGTTGGGGCCACAGGTTGGACATCGAAGTTACCGGTGACACGCAAAGCGTCCGTGGCATCGTTGGCCTGACATTGAAGGACGAGCAACGAGATTAATAACGCTGATCGCGAAATCGCGCGTAGTCGAGTTTCGAAGTCGTGCCTGATCATTTTTCTATTTGGCAAGGCTCACCTCTCAACCAATTTGCTCTGTGCCACCTCGGTGTTCTTTGTGACCCGGTGGTGGAGATTTTTAGCCGACTCTCTACCCACAGAGTCACAAGAAACACTGAGGTGGCACAGAGATATTCCCTAAACGACAGCCGATCAGTAGTTGCGGCTGTTGTTGGTGCGATTGGCGGCTGATTCCGGTACTACATTTCCGGTGTCGACTTTGACGGTGAAAGTGGGATCTTCAAAGAAATCAGTGGACCGTGGGTTCACGAAACATCCAGCTTGGACCGGTGGAGCAAATCGGATCACGGTGATGTTGCTGCGTGGTCGAGTAATCCGGAAGTCCTGGGTTGCGCCTGGTCCAAGCGTTGACGCGGCCGTTGTCTGAGTCTGCAGCACCTGGTTGTTAGCGCTGATCGTGGAGTTAAAAGCCACGGTGATTGGGGCAGTGCCAACGTTTGATACGCCCCAGGTAAGATCTGCAAGAGTGATCGACTGGGCCACACTCGCAACGCTCGGAGTTTGCAGCGACGAGCAGAGCCGATCGTCAACCTGGAGAAATTGCTGACCATTGACGGTGATGGAATTTCCGGTGGTGCGAAAGATATTCAGCATGTTTGCCCGGGGAGCAACGTCGGCAAATGTCGCCGGGCTTGCAGTACCACCAGTGAGAATGGGCGTGAACACTACGGTTTGCGTTGGAGTCACGTTGCCGGAAATCGCTACGTTCTCTGCGCCGCCATAGAAGAACTTGTAAAGCAGAGTATTGGGGTTAGGTTGCACACTCGCATCATAGATATTCAGGTCCAGTGCGCCACTTTGAGTGAAAGTCACCTGGAACTCGCATTTCGTTTCGGTGCACCCCGATAGTGTTTGAGGATTCGACACGCCGGATCTTGGCGCGATCTTCGCATTAGCGAGATGGCTGCCGGTGAAAACAAGAGTGACCGGTTGGTTCACCGGGATTGAGTCGGCGGCGATCAGCCTGGTTGTGCCGGCAAAGAGGCCGGGAACTCTCTGTTGAATTTGGTCAACTCGACCACCTCGAACAACACGCACTTTGAATGTGTCTGGACCATTCGTCTCAATTGCGTAACGAAGTTTTACCGTTCGCTCGCCAAGGTCAGCTGATCCGCTGACGTTAAATTTGACTACGATGTGTGAGTTGTTTCCACCAACTCTGTCGCCGAAACTGACGCTGACGCCTGAGCCACTAATCTCAACCCTGGTCGATAAGTCTACGAACTGTCCTTTGACCACCATCGACGTGTTCTTGTCGAGCACGATTGGATGGACGGCACCTGGTGAACATGCAGGATTAGGACAGAGATCACTTTGAACAGCAGAGATGGTTGCCATGGCGGATGTTGAGGCGCCGGCTATCAGAACCACGAGGAGTGTTAGTTTAGTCAGGTGCTGCATTGTTGCTTCCTTTTGAAGGGCCGAGGTCCATGCGAGCTGAGAGCCGCGTCACACCACGCCGCGTCAGTCATCGCGCTTCCACAGATAACTGACCGCACCCGGAAAAACATTTCACCTGCAGCAACCCAAAATTAAGGCTCACTAGAATCCCACAGTCAGGAAGGGTGGCAGAGCGGCACATACACTCAACATCACGACTCGGAACCTAGCGCCGCCCCCGCTCTCCGTCCCTTTTGGTCATTTCTGATCTCAACGGGTAGAGCACATTTGGGTGTAACAGAAAGGAAGGCAGAGAGATGAAGAGTTAAGAGCGGGGGCGGCGGTAGGTTTGAGTAATGATGTTGAGTGTGTGTGCCGCTCTGCCACCCTTCCTGACTGTAGGATTCTAGTGAGCGCTCCGGCCCCAACTGCGGAATTCTGGCGGCGGCTGTTTTACAGAATAAGTTATTTCCATTCGCCCTGGATGGTGAAGCCGGCCCAGTAATAGGGTGAAGACCAGCCTTTATCCTGGAGGAGTGAGATTTGCGCGGCCCTCATTGCTGCTGGCGGCCGTTTCTTGTCGGCGAGCATCGAGTGATAGAAACGCTTCATTAATTCAGCTGTGGCGCGATCGTTCACACTCCACAGACTCGCGACCACGGTTGGAGCACCCGCGTACATGAAGCCACGCGTCAAACCCATCAAACCCTCGCCACTAATGTCTTTCCCCAGCGCCGTCTGACACCCGGAGAGAACAACTAGATCAGCATTGAGTTTGAAATTGAAGATCTGGTGAAACCGAAGAAAGCCATCCTGCGGTTGACCATTTTCATCAACGAGTGAAAGCACGAGACCTGATAATTCGGGGTGTTTGCTATTGAGAAATCCGTGTGTAGCAAAGTGCACGATGCGGTAGTTTCCCAATTCAGGATCCTGGGCCAACTGCCGATTAGCGCCGAAGTCGAGCGCCAACAGTTCTTCCTTTTTTGGCACCAGTGACGTGATGCTCTCTGCCTCCTGGCGGCTAAAGCGCAAGCGTTGAAAGTCGGGCACTCCAGAATCGCGTGACGACCTTTTGATCTCGGCATAAGCGCTCGATTCGGTTGATGTTGCTCGGTGGCCGTTCTTGGAAAGGCTCAATCGCGGATCGTCGACTCGATAGACCGGGTCAGCGAGCACTGCGACAGTCTTAGCGGGTCGTTTGCGACCGACTGCACCAATTCGCAGAGCGGCAACCGACGAGGCGGAGGCCATGTTGATTACTTCATGCTCAAGGATTAACGGCTTGTAACCGTCTTTTTTGGACGGCACATGCAGAACTCCAAAAGGCACATACTGTAAGGCCCCGTCGCTTACCACCAATAATCGTTTCTGGCCCAGCCGCTCTGCTACTGGACCAAGAAGAGTTTGGCCCAGCGCGACCGCGGCTGCCTGGATCTCATTTTCTGTTGAGGCTGACGCCGGCCGCACATCCTTTTGGGCGCGGACGGCGAGCGATTGAGAATTTGTCGAGAGTAATTCGTAAAAACGACGCGCTTGACTGTCGATCTGCTCACGCCCCGGCAGGACATACGTCGCGTGCGAGTCCTGCGTGACGAACCACAAGTAACTACGGTCTTCTCCGAGTGCGTATTCGAGCAGGGCCGTATCGTGGTCCAGGACGCGCGTCTGAATTTCCTTCAACTCGAGTGGCTTGGGTTGAGTAAGAGCCGCGTATCGAGGACTTTTGACACGAATCTCGGCTTGCGTGTCGCTGAGCTGTGTCAACAATGAATTCAACTCGCGCTCAACTTCACCAAGCTGTTTTTCTTTTCCCTTGGCGCGGAGCAGACTCATACGGTAACGCTCTTTCTCGTCAATTTGCTGCTGCAGCTTTCGTTCGCTCGCCAGGAGACCCGGATCTCCACCCTGCCTGATATCGGCACGTGTTTCAGTCAACAGGTCGAGTAAACTCCGTCCGCGAGCCAGTTCGTGAATCTGCAGCGCTTTTGCATCGAACTCCCGCGAAGGCTCGCGTTCGTGCAATTTCATCAATACGCTGACATACGTGTCGTAGTACTTTAATCGTTCAGCAAGCAGCGAAACGCGCAACTCCTGGCTGGTAAACTTGCCACGAAGTGATTCAGCGAGGTCGATCGCTGCGGCGATTTGTTCTCGTGCAGTGTCGAGGTTGCCGCGCTTCAACTCAGTGCTGGCACTACCGTAGAGCGCCATCGCTTCTTTTTCGCGGCTGCCCATCTGGCGGTAGATCTCCAGGGCTTGTTTGTATGCAGCAGCTGAGTCGTCCAACCTGCCCATCGCTGCATAGATCACTGCCAGTTTTTGTAACGCTCCAGCCTCATCGTTGCGACTCTCAACTTGTCTTGCGATAGCCAGTGCCTGCTCAGTGTACTCGGTGGCCCGAGCATAGTTCTTCAGGTAGTAGTAAACGAAGCCGAGTTCACGAAGGGTGCCACCTTCGGATCGTTTGTCTTTGCGAGCGCGATCAACCGCGAGGACTTGATCATAGATCTCAAGAGCTTGGTCCGCCCCGTCTTCTCGAAGATAAACACGTGCAAGGTTCCCGAGAGTACGAGACTCACCCGCCTTGTCAGCAATCGTCCGAAACATTGCCAGAGACTGATTGAAATAATCGAGCGCCTGATCATCCTCGCCGAGCTTGTAGTAAGTTGATCCGATGTTACTCAACGAGATCGCTTCACCTCGTTTGTCACCAACACTTCGACGCACCGGCAACGCTTCTGAGTAATACTCGAGCGCTTTCTGTAATTCACCAAGGTTGGACCAGATGTAGCCGATGTTGTTGAGCGTCAGTGCTTCCAGGCGCAGATTTTTTTGTTCACGAACGAGCGGCAATGCGCCTGTGTAATATTCCAGTGCCGATTGCAGTTCGCCCAGGCTATCGTGAACTGAACCAATGTTAAGTAGAGTTGTAGCTTCTCCAACCTGATCTCCCGCGGCACGTCTTAATACCAGTGAGCGTTCCAGGTAGGTCATGGCGGTGCGTGACTCTCCAAGCTCGTCGTAGGCCATGCCGATATTGTTGAGAGCCGACGCTTGCTGTTTGACGTTGTCGGTTTGCTCCCAGATTTCAAAAGCTTTTTGAAACTGCTGTAACGAGACCGGTATGTCGCCCGAGTTGAGGTTCACTTCGGCAATAGTGCTCAGCGCTTTGGCTTCTCCCTCGCGATCATTGATCCCTTGAAAAAGTTGTAGCGAGCGTCCGGCGTTTTCAAGCGCCTTTTTCGAGTCGCCATTGAATTCGTAGATCTCGGCAATGTTGTTGAGCGACTCGGCTTCACCCCTGGTGTCGTTGAGCGATCGCCAGATAGTTAACGCCTGCTGTAGTTTTTCGAGGGCCTGATTGCGGGACGCGGCGGTGTTTTCTGTGGCGAGACGCTCAGCCTCAACCATCAACTTTTCAGCACTTGCACGACTCGGGTCCTGACTAATTGCGAAGGTGGATTGTCTGGACCAGGTCGAAGATGAGGTAAGAAGGGTGGCGGAAACAAGAACAGGAATAAGCCGGCGAGCAAGCTGGGTCATTTCGCTGGTCCACCTCTGGGCAATGACGTTAGACGTGACACGAGGTCAGTACCGGAACGCGGTAGCGTCGGGTGAATCTCGACGATCATGAAGCTCTCAGCATCTCAAAACTCACCCGACGCTACCGCGTGTCGATACTGACT
>DASROI010000106.1:0-18267 GCA_035646955.1 Pyrinomonadaceae bacterium | reverse complement strand
GAGCGGAACAAAGAAGTTTGGATACTGACCGCTACTCCTCAGCGATTGCTGGAAGAAGAATAAACTCTGTAGTGTAACTTTTCTCGCTATCCCGTATTCAAATCGGAAGTGACTCGTCCTGATGTTCACACCCGATCCGGTTCCTAAATCGTCGTCTGTAACTTGCGAGATCAATGCGTTCGCACCTTTGATCGCAAAGATGTAAAGCAATGCAGTGTCACCCTTCTTTGTAATTCGGCCGACCTGAAGTGAGGCGAGCATTGCATCTCGCTCATTCAAGCCCGTACCCATATTTCGCGCGAATTGTAGATTCAGGGTGACTGGAAAGTTATGATCGCTGTGTTTGAACCCGGCATAGTTCAACCGATACGCGAGACGGGCAATCTGAAATCCGGGCGCTGTGTAGATCGCTCCGCCGGGGTTCGTGGTGGCCGTCCCTATTCCGGTCAGCGGTCCAGATAACGCGATTCCAAGTCCGGGTTGGACCAGTAAGGCGACGCCATCCGCTGTTGATGCCAATTGGATCTGATTTGGATTTCGGTAAAGCTGAACGTCAACACCAATTTGATCTGACCATCGTTCGTTGAAGGTCTGATTTACGAGCACGCCCTGGTGAAACAGGTTGGAAGAACGTCCAGTGCTGCCGACAAGTTGACCGGCTCGAGCTAGCGGACTGTTTGGAGCAATGATGGCGACGTTTGGGTTAGTTAGGATGTACTGGCCGGCGCGAAAATCAATATTTGAGAGATAGGCGCCGTTCTTTTTTAGAGATAGGACATAACGCTCGTTAAAGCCGTTGAAGCGAATGTCATCATCAAAGAGGAACCGAGAGTTGTCGGCAAAGATTGCCTGCACTCGGCCCGCTTGAAGTTGTACTGCCCTGGTGGGATGGTAATCGATCCAGGCTTCGCTGATTGCCATCGGGTGACGTGCAGTAACGCCGGTGAAATCTTGATCAAGGGTTTGCGGATTATTAAGCGGTCCAGTGGCCAGTTGTCCGTGAAAACTAAGAGTTGGATAAAGATCGGTATCAAAGTTCAGCCGGAGTCTGTAGCGGGCGCGAACATTTTGCAGATGTTGCAGCGGTGGATCATCCGGATCACTGGCGGACCTGAACGTTCCATCGAAACGCAATCGAAAATCTCCACTCAATCGCAGTGGCCCAATATGTATGGCCTGACCTTCGACCTTTGCAAGTCGTTGTTCGACCGTGGGGCCCTGTGGCTGAGTCTGGTCATTCGCATTGATGGCATCCGCAGACGAGGTGACAGGGCTTGCGTTGCCGGCGGCCTCGATTTTTGCCGGCTCTCGTGGTGAGAGTCGCTCGATGAGAGCTTTTATAGCCAACTGCTGATCAGCAATGGTTTTCTGCAGTTCGTCGAGTTTGCTGTTTTGTCGCTCGAGCTCATCTTCGAGAAGCCTGACTCGATCCGAGACTGATACTTCTTTTGAAGTGGTGGGCTGTTCTGCCGCTACCCTGGCAAGTTCTTGACCCTCGCAGGTTGATTTAAGTGAAATTAAGACGCAGAAATTGATCGTTAGAAGTAGAATACGGCGACTCAGGCCTTTGTTGATTAAAAGCTTCATGGCAGTCCTCGTACGATTCGGATTGGAAATACCTTTTTCCGGCGTTGAATTTCGGTCGGAGAGCCAGCTTATGACTATCACCTTAAATTTGTCTTGCTGTGAAGTTACACCAATATGAACAGATATTAGCACCTTGCAATTCGCGGCCGTTGACAAGGGTCTGAGACGACGCTTACTATTCAGACGCTAATCAAGGTTCAACAGCTCTGCACTTGAGAACATGCTTCTTCAGGCAGCAACGAACGTTACAAATCCGACAATTGGTAGTCCCATAACAGCCTACTGGCCTGTGATGATCTTTTTTGCCGTGGCTGTGATATTTCCCGTCCTTCCCATCGTATTGGGTCGCTTCATCAGACCAATCAACTATGAGAAGGGGAAGATGCGGCCATACGAGTGCGGCATCGACCCAACGACTGGTGCACATGAGCGATTTACAGTTCGCTACTATATCGTCGCAATGTTGTTTCTGATTTTTGATGTGGAAACAATCTTTTTGCTTCCCTGGGCCCTGATTTTCATGGGTGACGACTTCTCGTTTACTAAGTTCGCCCTGATTGAAATGTTCGTTTTCATCGGCATCCTTGTTGTAGGCTACTACTATGCCTGGCGCAAAGGAGCGCTGGAGTGGGCATAGGCGAGTCAATCTACCAGGCAAGCACTCGACAAACCGTATGGCTGAACACGAAGAAGGATTTGTCTTAACCACGGTCGATTCGATTATGAATTCGATTCGTCGAACCGTGGGAGCAAAGTCGGTCGACATCGCCGCTCCGGTTGTAAACTGGGCTCGCAAGTCGGCGCTTTGGCCCATGACGTTTGGCCTGGCGTGTTGCGCAATCGAAATGATCGCAACGGGCGCAGGCAGGTTCGATATCGATCGTTTTGGTGCGGGTGTGTTTAGGCCCAGCCCGCGACAAAGTGATCTAATCATCATCGCGGGTACGGTTACATTGAAGATGGGACCAGTGGTGCGGCGAGTTTACGATCAAATGCCGGAACCAAAGTGGGCCATAGCAATGGGCGCATGTGCTTCCACCGGCGGTCCTTTCGACTCGTACTCAACCATGCAGGGTGTTGATCGATGTATACCGGTGGATGTTTATATTCCAGGTTGTCCGCCGCGGCCTGAAGCATTGTTATACGGTCTGATGAGATTGCAAGACATCATCATGCGCGAAGCACCTTCTACCTACATCTTCGAATCAGATGGCGCGGTCCATCGCCGTCGTACCTTTGACGACGAAGAAACCCCAACCCCGAAGCAGCTTACGTCGCTGGTAGTTTAATCGGTTGGGTTGCATGCGGAGTGCAACAATCAATAATTGGTAATTATCGATTCATAATTATCAATTGTTATTTTCTTCAAGCCCCAAGCCCCCAGGACCTCCTCCCAGTTTGCTTCCCCGCCAATTAATCCGGAAGATATTCTCCACCTCAAACGTCCAATACGTGGATGTCCGAACTTGCAGCTCAGCGAATGGAGCGTCGCGCGGTAATGGCTCAACATCTTATCGATGGACCGATAATTGAAGCCTGCCGCCGGGGTGATCGCGATGCTTTCCAGACGCTCTTTGAAACCTATAAAGACAAAGTTTTTTCCATTGCTCTATATTCAACCGGCGGCGATCAAGCCTTTGCCGAGGATGTAACCCAGCAAACATTTCTAAAGCTCTTTACGGCGATTCAGCAATTCCGCGGCGAGTCGGAATTCACCACCTGGCTCTACCGGCTGGTGGTCAATGCATGTATGGACGAACGACGACGACGCAAGCGACTCTTAGCTGTCGAAGAGACGGCCACGTTAGCCGATACTTCTGACAATTCATCCCAGGAGACTCAATATGCAAGAAATGAGGTCGCGTTAGCGGTCCGATCGGCAATCGAAGAGTTAAAACCAAAATTTCGGCTGCCAATTCTCCTCAAGTACATCGAAGGACTTTCCTATGAAGAAATAGCGGTGGTCATGGGCTGTTCGAAGGGAACTGTTGCTTCGCGTCTGAATCGCGGTCATTCACAGTTAGCAAAACGGCTGGCTTACTTAGATAGACACATTGAAATTTCTGATTTAGCTAAAACGAGCGGGTAATACCAGGAAGCAAGAGTTATATGTTTTCGAATCATGTAGCAAAGGATTCATCGGCTTATTGTCACGGGGAGTTATCTGTTGACGAAAGCAGAAAGTTTGCTGAGCACCTCCTGCTATGTTCGAAATGCAGGAATGAGTTTGATGAGATCAAGCGCGGGATTGCTTTTGCCACGCAGCTTCCAATCGTCTCAGCTCCAGACTCACTGTGGCCCACCCTGGACCGGCAGCTGGCCCAGCTTCAAGTTTCAAGTGCGAGAAATGAGTTAAGACCTCAGCGCGGTTTTCTGACCAGGCCGCAATTCGCGGTCATAGCGGCAACGCTCGTTTTCTCTTCTATTCTGGCAGTTATCTGGTATAGACGTGCGAAAACCGTGACGCTCAATCAGCCATTCTGGCAAGTGACCAAGGTTGACGGTATCCCAACGATTGCGTCGGAGGGAATCGGCAACACGGGTCGCTTGAACGTAGGTCAATGGTTGGAAACTGACGCCAGGTCGAGGGCCGAGATCTCAGTCGGATCGATTGGACATGTCGAGGTTGATCCCAACACGCGCGTGCGTTTACTCGAGACACAGCCGACAGAACACAGGTTGGAATTGGCGGAAGGAAAACTCAGCGCGCGAATCTGGGCGCCTCCTCGACTCTTCTTCGTTGACACTCCCTCTGCTGTAGCTGCCGATCTTGGATGTGCTTACACCCTCGAAGTTGGCAAGGACGGTTCAAGTATGTTGCGAGTAACGTCAGGATGGGTCGAGCTCGAACTGAAGGATCGGGAATCGATCGTTCCTGCCGGCGCCGCTTGTGAGACCAGGCCTGGTATTGGACCAGGAACGCCTTATTTTGAGGATTCGTCTCCAGGCTTTCGTAGTCACTTGAGCTCGATTGATTTTGGCGAAACGCGCGATAACCGAACGCTCGCGTTAACCAACATACTAAGCGAGTCGCGGCCACGCGATACGTTGACGCTGTGGCATTTGATTTCAAGGGTTGAAGGTGACGACCGGGTAAGAGTGCTGGAGAGGATTGAAGCGTTTGTTCCCCTGCCTCCGGATGTCACACGAGAAGGAATTTTGCGTTTGGATCCGGAGATGCTCGCGCGTTGGCGAACTGCGCTTGAGCGAACCTGGCAAGGAGACATGGACACACCTAAGAAGGGCGCTGAAGCATACAAGGAAATCAAGAATGGCTTGACGCGAAGAATGTCAAACTTTGGTAGTCCTTGACGATGGACCACGCCTGCAGGAAGGAGATCCATCTGTCAGATTTACAAGGACGCAGACGCTTCCTCTACACGAAACAAGACGTTTCGCATTTGTTCACAGAGTATCCAAGTTATGACACGACCACGCCGTGAGTGGTGTCGATGGGTGGCGATGCGGTAAGGTACCGCTTTGATTCATTTCAATCTTTGACGCGGCGAAGGATATCTATGGGTAAAGCGGGGCGTGTACTGAAATGGGTTTTCTTAATCGTGTTGGTTCTGTTAGTTGCGGCGCAGTTTGTCCGTCCGGCTAGAACCAATCCGCCGGCGGAGCCATCTCTGAGTATCGAAAACCAGGCCCAGGTAAGCCCAGCCGTAAACGCCATCTTTGAGCGATCGTGCAATGATTGTCATTCGAATAAAACTCGCTGGCCCTGGTACACGAATGTCGCCCCAGTCTCGTGGTTTGTCATCAGTCACGTTAACGAAGCACGAACCGACATGAACTTGTCCGAATGGGGAAAAATGGATAGAAACCGCCAACGACATCGGCTCGAGGATATGTGCGAGATGGTCCAGAGTGGTGAGATGCCGTTGAGCTCTTATACGCCGCTTCACCCCGGCTCAAAGTTAACTCAAGCGGACATAAAGGTGATATGCGACTGGACAGCGAGTGAGCGTCAGAGACTAGCAGCAGCGCCGCAATGATCTAATCAATCCCAGCGAGATGTCGGGTGTCGTTGATGGCAATAACTCTGATGAACCCATCGTCTCGCAGTTCAAACCGGCTAATCCCGCAGTTAGAACTCGAAATCCAGACTGGCTTCAATTCTGGTGCGTCCAAAGCTCCCATCAAATGTAAGGCGAGGATGCAAATTGTTCCGGTATGACTGAATATCGCGATGCGTCCACCGGCATTTTCTGAAATAACCGCATCGAGTTTCATCCAACCGCGATCAAGTAGCTGTCTATAGCTCTCACCACCAGTCAAGACGTGATCAAAGTCTCGACGTAACAAAGCACCATATTGTTCGGGGTGTTGTTCGGCCGCCTCTTGAAAGGTTAAACCCTCCATTATGCCGACGCTTCGTTCGCGGAATGCACTGGATAGGTTTGTGCTTATATTAGTTAAACCGGATAGAGGTTCGGCGGTTTGCTTGGCACGAAGCAGATCGCTCGAATAGATTGCGGTAACTGATTCAGAAGAAATTGCGATGGCGGTGGCTTCAGCCTGTCGTTGGCCCAAGGCTGAGAGTGGAGTGGCTGAATGTCCGCCAAAGCGCCGTTCCGCGTTTCCTTCCGATTGGCCGTGACGAACCAGAAGAACTTGAGTGGCTATGGGCATCAGCGATCGAAGTGTCTTTGGAGGTCAGTAGCTAAGCCGCGATGGCCTCGGCTTTTAGTTTCTCGGCTTGATAATGGGCGACGAGCGCATCGATGAAAGGATCGAGATTACCTTCCATAACGAGATCGAGCTGGTGAACGGTCAGCCCGATTCGATGATCTGTCACCCGGTTCTCTTTGAAGTTATAGGTTCTGATCTTTTCCGAACGATCTCCCGAACCAACCATTGAACGTCGCTCACTGGCCAACGCGTCGTGTTGCTTCTGTTCTTCGAGCTCCTGAAGACGGGCTCGTAAAACTCGCATTGCCTTCTCGCGGTTTTTGATCTGCGATTTTTCATCCTGCATTGACACGACAACCCCGCTGGGTATGTGGGTCAATCGCACAGCAGAGTAAGTTGTATTGACTGACTGTCCGCCTGGACCAGAGGAACAGAACGTGTCGATGCGCAAATCTTTCGGATCAATCTTGACGTCTACTTCTTCCGCCTCCGGTAGGACGGCGACGGTGATTGCTGAAGTGTGAATGCGCCCACTCGCCTCGGTTTGGGGAACTCGCTGCACTCGATGAACACCGGATTCGTGCTTCAACTTTGAATAAACCTTGTCGCCTTCGATTAAGGCGATAGCTTCTTTCAAGCCGCCAATTCCAGACTCTGAAGCCTCGAGGACCTCAAACTTCCAACGATGTCTTTCTGCGTACCGTGAGTACATTCGGAGCATCTCGGCGGCGAAGAGCGTTGCTTCATCGCCCCCGGTGCCGGCTCGAATTTCCAGGATTACGTTCTTCTCATCGTTTGGATCTGAAGGAATCAGGAGGATCTTTAATTCTTCTTCTGTTTTCGCGAGGCGGTCCTGGAGATTCTCGAGCTCCTGACGGGCCATTTCTCGCATTTCCTCGTCATCCGAGGTGTCGTACAGTTCGCGCGCATCGCCGATCTCTGTTTTTAGCGACTTCAATGCCTGGTATTTCTCGACAACTTCCCCGAGCGAACGATGTTGCTTCGCCACCTTGCCGTAGTCTGAAGGGTTGGCTAGCAATTCAGGCGACGAGAGTTGCTGCGTAAGCTCGTTGTACCTGACTTCGATCTGTTCCAGTTTATCTAACATAAAGACCTCACGAGAGTGGAGCGAGTACCGGCTCTCCGTTTTGTGGCTCGAGTTTTAGCGATTCTTTTAGCGCTTCGATGGCTACTTCGAGTTGCTTGTCGTCTGGTTCCTGGGTCGTGATGTTCTGCAGCCAGACGCCCGGCTTCGTCATGAACTTGAAGAACCAGCTGCTCTCCTTTTTTGCCGAAAGCCTGATGATCTCGTACGAGAGTCCGGCGACGAGCGGCATAAGTGCGAGTCGAACCACGAAATTGAGCAGCAGCGAGTCGAACTTGATCACAGAGAAGAGAATTATCGCGACCAGCATTACGACCATCAAGAAACTGGTTCCACAACGGGGATGCTGCCGGCGTTGCGGTCGAGCATTTTCAACGGTTAAGGGCAAACCGGCTTCCCAGGTAAAGACAGTCTTGTGTTCCGCTCCGTGGTACTCAAAGACACGACGTATGTCCTTTAGTAGCGAAAAGCTGGTGATCATTATGAGAAAGAACGTCATTCTGATCAGTCCATCGATCAGATTAAAGGCGACCGAAGGTCGAACTGGGTGCAGATAGGCACGAACGCTGTTCCAGCCATTTGCATACCATGTTCCGTTTGTCTCGGTACTTGTTGACTCAGGACTTTGTACGTTGGTGTTTGGGGCCGGCGCACTTACTGTGGTTGCCGGTGTTGAAGCCCAGCCGGCGGCGATGAACAACGCATTCGTCAATAGGAGTGGAGCGGCGACGAACAGCAGGATGTTAAAAATCAGAGCGAAGACTATCGAACTCGCGGCCGCTGCTGTCGTGCCTTTTTTTAACTCATCTTTTGAGCGCTTCTTGGTCGGTACCGGAAATAAACCGGGCACGGCGCCGGTAAGTCCGGCAAAGTCGCCCTCGCCTTCGATTACGGCCGGAGACAAAGCTATTTGCACTTCTTCCGCTTTTGCTTCCTCAACTTCTGCGAATGCTTCGTTGGCTGAATAATTGAGAGCCTTAATCCCCAGACCCATCGATTGAATCAGTACGGCTCCGCCACGTAATACCGGCCATTTAAGGATCGGATAACTGTCGCTCCACTTTGGCAGTCGGGCGGCCGTATTGATGATAGTTCCGTCAGCCTTACGGACGGCAATCGCATAGGCGTTAGGAGTTCTCATCATTACGCCTTCGATGACAGCCTGGCCACCGACGATGAGATCTCGCTCGACGCCTAGAATCGGTTTTAAGAGGAAGTGCTTTAGGGACATTTGGTAATTCCTATGTCAGTAGTCAGTGGTCAGTAGTCCGTGGTCCATGGTCGGAGTTTCAGTCATCGGATTCAATGGTCAAGCAATTTTTAATGATACTCAACTGACAACTGACAACGGACAACTGACTAAGAATAGACTAACGCCGGCGGTTTTCGTTCGGTCGCCGGAGCTTAGATGCACCCAGAGCGACCAAGCGAATAACGCCGGCGTTCAATTGGATAGGCTAATGTCGATTCTGTAAAGCCATTAATATTGACGGCTTATTTGGCTGCAGCACCTTCTGTTGCCGATTTCTTGCCGTACCGTTTGTTAAAGCGATCCACGCGTCCGGCAGTATCCACCAGCTTTTGCTTACCGGTGAAAAAAGGGTGGCAGGCCGAACAGATTTCCACGTGTAAGTCGCCTTTGTGAGTTGAGCGGGTCTTAAAGGTCTCGCCGCACGCACAGGTGACTGTCATTTCCTCGTAAGTTGGATGAATTCCTGGTTTCATTTACTTCTTTGCTTCTCTCTTAATAGACGGCTAATGCGCCGTGTTTTCAAACAAGACATGATAGATGTCACTGCGCAAAAACGTCAAGCCAGAGACGGTTTCAAGGGGCTCGGCCCCGCACAGTCACAGAGTCAACCGGATGACCGCCTAAGATCTACGACCAAAGCTAACGATGCCATGGGCGGATCAGCTCAGAGTGAGCAGACGCGCAGAGGAGCTCAGAGAAGAAAAAACCAACTCAGTTGACACAATATAAAGCGCGTGTTTAAATCGATTTTCGCCGTCCTTCTGTACTATTTGTAACACCGAACATTTTTCGATAGCGTATATTTGCGCGGTTCTTTGCTTTCATACCGACAAGTAGATCGTCATTTGAACACAGTGTAAGTGTAACCGCGCCGTAGGGCATCTATGTCAGAAGACACGAAGCAGCCGGGTTCCGACGAACCAACAAGGCCGGACGCGTCAAACACTGACTCGTCCGGGCAGCCAAAACCATCCGAAAATTTAGCTGCTAATCCTGCCGCCGGTTCCGACGCCGAAAAGGCGTCAATGGTCGAGCAGGCAAAGTCGCGCGTAGCCGCCATCAAGGATTCCCTTGCGCCCGCCGCTGATTCGGCCACTCCCAAGCCGCCAGTAAAGAAGAAAGAAGAAGGTCCAAAACCAACCGACGCTGCGAATCATGCGCTGGTTAAGAAACTCAAGAATAAATTCGGTGGCGCAATAGGCGACGCAAGCGAGTTTTTGCGCCAGCTTTCCGTTTACGTCGACGCAAAACGGATCGTAGAAGTATGTGACTTTCTCCGGCTTGATTCCGAAACGCCGTTCGACTATCTCTCAGACCTAACCTGTGTCCATTATCCGGATAGAACTGACGCACCCTTTGAAATTGTTTATAACCTCAACTCAATTCCGGCCAACGAACGTATCCGTCTTAAACTCAAAATCAGTGAAAGTCAGCCAGTCGATAGCGTAACTGGTGTCTGGCCAGCCGCAAACTGGCTTGAACGCGAAGTATTCGATCTATTCGGCGTGCATTTCAATAACCATCCGGATCTGAGGCGTTTATTGCTTCCGCCCGACTGGGAAGGTTATCCACTCCGAAAAGATTACCCCCTCGAGTTTGTTGAAAACTCCTGGACTGAAAAGCATCTGCCTGAAATGGACGCGGTTCAACTGGAACAGTTGCAGCAAAGACGAGTCTATGGTTTAGAGATTTTGTCAGTGCCGCAGGAAAGAGTAATGCGTGACATCTTTCGCGGCGGCAAAGAAGTGATGCCCAAGGATAAGTAGTAATTTTGGTCAACGTAGGTGACGCCTGCGATCATGACTCCAAAAGAGATTGCCACTCATTACGATGCCAAGGTTTTTGATTCGGCCGATGCAGCCGAAAAAGCCGGCTTTGTTTTGACTGAAACTGCCGCTCCCAGAAACGTCTGGAACAAGGCAAGTGCGGCGACGGCAATCGTATTGAAACTGCTGAAGAGAAAGACCGATGGAGAAGCTTCTGAGATTGGCCTGGTGATCGAGCCGTGGCAAGTCACCGGTTGTTATAGACCACCAGAGACAGTCGCCAGTTAATCAGAGATTACAAAATGCATCAGGTAGAGATCGCAACAACTCAAGATACCCTGCTCGACAGCCCGGAAATGGTGCTGAACATGGGGCCGCAACACCCGTCGACACATGGTGTGTTGCGAGTGGTGTTGAAGCTTGATGGCGAAACCGTCATCGATCTCGACTGTGACATCGGTTATCTGCATCGCGGGATGGAGAAAATTGCAGAAAACCGGATGTACACGATGATTGCTCCTTATTGGGATCGTCTTGATTACATTGCGGCAGTCTCAAACGGCTTGGTTTGGGTCGAGACAGTGGAGCAGATGATGGGACTGGTGGTTCCACCACGGGCTCATTATCTGCGGACGATTCTTACTGAACTGAATCGTATTGCTTCACATCTGCTGTGGCTCGCGACTCACGCTCTTGATATAGGTGCTGTCACTGTGCTGCTTTGGGCCCTGCGTGAACGCGAAGAGATCCTGAAGATTTTCGAACGACAGTTTGGTGCTCGACTTACCTGTCATGCCTGGCGCGTTGGTGGTATGACGAATGATGCCTATGACGACTTTCATAAAGACGTTCGCCAGTTTGTGAATAACTTTCCCAAACGTCTCGATGAGTACGAAACCGTTCTCTCTGAGAATCGGATCTGGTTAAGCCGAACGGTTGGCATTGGTGTCATATCGGCGGCTGATGCCATTGCAATCGGCCTCTCCGGTCCAGCGTTGCGAGGTTCGGGCGTGGCATGGGACATCAGGAAGTCGCGACCATACGCAGCCTATGGTGAGATGGATTTCGATATTCCGGTTGGTGAGAACGGGGACACCTACGATCGTTACCTGGTCCGACTCGAAGAGATGCGACAGTCGCGTCGTATTATCGACCAGGCGCTGGAAAACCTGCCCGATGGGCCCGTCAACGCCAAGCTGCCAAAGGTTGTGAAGCCTCCCGTTGGAGATTATTACCACTCGATTGAGGGTCCAAAAGGAGAGATTGGTTGTTACCTGGTTTCCGACGGAAGCGCACAACCATGGCGAGTGCGTGTCCGCCCGCCATCATTTGTAAATCTGCAGGCTTTAAAACAGATGTGCCTCGGACATCTCGTTGCCGATGTCGTGGCCATCATCGGAACATTGGATATCGTTTTGGGAGAAATTGATCGATAGGGGTTCGATGTTACTCTTTGGGCCAATAAATGTCCTCAACGATCTGCTGCTGAAATTTTTCAGTGCGGATACCATCAACTATTTTGTCTGGCCGTTGATACAAATTGGGCTGGTAGTAACTCTTGTCGCGGCATGGGTCGCCTACGCAACCTATCTTGAGCGAAAGATTTCTGCGTTCATGCAGGCCCGTTTGGGCCCAATGAGAGTTGGACCATGGGGCTTGCTGCAACCGATTGCAGATGGAATCAAGCTGCTCGCAAAAGAGGACTTTATTCCGGAAAAAGCTGACCGGTGGATCTTCTTCTTTGCTCCTTACATCGCAGTTGCGTCAGCCTTCATCGTTTTTTCGGTGGTGCCTTTTGGTCCTGACTGGGCCGTGATTGCCGACGTTAATATCGGGCTGCTGCTGGTGCTGGCTGTCTCCAGTGTCGGGGTGTTGGCGTTGATCCTGGCGGGTTGGTCTTCGAATTCAAAGTATGCGTTGCTGGGTGGATTGCGTTCGAGCGCCCAGATGGTGTCGTACGAAGTTGCAATGGGACTATCACTCATTGGAGCGTTGATGTTCGCGCGAACATTGTCGCTATCAGGTATGGTCTATGCTCAAGGTTCCGACTCCATCTGGTACATCGTTTATCAACCGGCGGGTTTTCTGATTTTCTTAATCAGTGGCATTGCCGAAAATAATCGAGCACCTTTTGACCTTCCTGAAGCTGAATCAGAATTAGTTGCCGGTTTCCACACTGAGTATTCCGGAATGCGCTGGTCGCTCTTCTTCATGGCGGAGTACGCGGCGATGGTGGTAGTGGCGGCTGTTGCTGCTACTGTGTACCTGGGCGGATGGTATTTTCCGTTTGTCGATCGTCTGGAACAGAACGGTTATCACAATCTCTACGTGGTTGTAAGTCTACTGGTCTTTCTAATTAAGGCTTCAGTCATCCTTTACATCTATTTCTGGTTGCGCTGGACATTGCCTCGCTTCCGTTACGATCAGTTGATGGACATTGGGTGGAAATGGTTGATTCCGTCGGCTCTGATTAACATTGTCTTGACCGCATTCGCAGTGTTTCTTGTTCAAGCGCTGAACGGTTGGCGAGACATGAAAACGATCGAGGCTGTTAACCAGGGTCTGAATCTTACTGCGACGGGAAAGATCATCATGTTTGTCACCGGGCTGATTAGCGTGTTTATAACTGGAGCTTTGTTGTCGAGGATAAATTGGCGTTCGCGTGACTTTAATTTGAAGACACAACGGCGCAATATCAGACTGGTTAATGTGGCCAAGGGGAAGCCGGCAGTCGAGGCAGTTCAGCAATAGGTCCAATGCGTCCTATAGGTCCTATACAAATCGGGGTACCTGGAATGGAAGTCAAAAAACCGACACTGGTTCAGAAGCTTAAACGCTTTCTGTTCATCGACCTCATCAGAGGGATGGGCCTTACTCTGAAGTACAACCTCGGAGCCATCACCGACAAAGATTCTGTTGCCGGCAAGGGAATTTATACCGAGCAGTATCCAAAAGTCAGACCTGACGTGGCACCACGTTTTCATGGCGCGCCACGGCTCAATATGGATCCAGAGACACACGATACCCTCTGTATCGCCTGCAACCTTTGCGCGATCGCCTGTCCCGAGGACTGTATAGACGTTATTGCAATGGATGTTGAAATCATCGTGGCCGGGAAGCCCCGGCGCAAGAAAGTTCTTGATGAGTTTATTTTCGATACGTCGCGCTGCATGTTCTGTGCACTGTGTCAGGAGGCCTGCCCCACTTCGTGCCTGGAACTCACCCAGGATTTCGAGTTAGCAACTTACTCTCGCGCCGGGTTTGTCTGGAATCGAGAGATGTTGGAGCAGGGACGCGAAACGGTCAAATACACCAGCTGAAGTTCTACCAAGGGTTAGTTTTACAGTGCATCCATCAGGTTATTAGTTGTCGGCGGAGCACCATCCCTTCGCCGGCAATACGTTGAAATTAACAGTTAGAACGTCCGCATTCATATGACTCTCTCTGGTTGGGAAGCCGTATTCTTCTGGGTGTTTGGGCTGGCAGCGATCTTTGCCGGCTTGCTTACCGTTATGGCGCGCAATGCGGTCCACAGCGCTCTCTTTTTGATCTCCTCGCTACTTTCTGTTGCCGCGCTCTTCATCATCCTGGGCGCTGAGTTTATTGCCGGCGTTCAGATCCTGGTCTATGTAGGCGGGGTCATGGTCCTCTTTCTGTTCGTAATCATGTTGGTAAATGTCGGTGCGGAGGAACGAGGCAAAGACGAGATATTTAATAAGCCCAGGCAGGTTGGAACCAGCCTTATCTTCTGCCTGATCCTGGTGGCCGCCCTACTGATGGCCCTGAGCAAAGGTTCCAGAGAATTGATGACTAAGACACTCGGGCCGGACGGCGCGTCAGTGTCATCGATCCCGGATCAGTCGCTGCGTCCATCGGCAACTGGTTCCAGCAGAATTAGTCAGTCTACTGAACTACTCGGAAGCAGTCTTTACCGTTATGGCTCGCTCCCTTTTGAAATCGCGAGTGTGTTGCTCCTGGTGGCAATCATCGGTTCGGTGATGCTGGCCCGGACACTCAAACAAGAGGCTTCCAAGGAAGACCTAGCACCCGAAGTTTTGCAAGAGGAAACTCTAAAGGACCCAGAGTTGGGAACAGTCGAACCTCTGACGAATGAATAGTATGTTTAGCCTTTTTCTTACTACCTATTTCTTCTTGATCCAGGGAACGCTGGGTGAACGCATCCAGCAATCGATGGAAGCGGTTAAGCATCCTGACTTGTCGAAGTTTCTCGTAATTGGTGCTCTGCTGTTCAGCATCGGTGTGGCTGGTGTCTTAACGCGAAGAAACATCATCGTCATCTTCATGTCCATCGAGTTGATCCTTAACGCAGCGAATCTGAACTTCGTTGCGTTCTCTCGTTATCTTCAGGAAACCGGAAACGTGAATGCTGTTGCCGGACAAATTTTTGTCGTCTTTATAATTGTAGTGGCTGCTGCTGAAGCGGCCATCGGACTAGGTATTGTCATCGCGCTCTATCGCAACAAGGAAACTATCTGGATAGACGAAATAGATTTACTGAAATGGTGAGAACGGACCAGCTTAGCGCAGAGTACTAAGACTCAATGTACAAATACATCTGGTTAGTGCCACTTCTGCCATTAATAGGCGCCGCAATTAACGGCCTGTTTGGACGTAAGTTCAGATTTTCTGAACAGCTTATCGGCGGAATTGCTGTTGGTTCAGTTGCCTTAGCATTCCTGATCAGTCTGACCGCAGTTTTCTCTTACGGTTTCAGTAGTCATCCTGAATGGCCCAACCCGTACGTCACCAGCAAAGACGGCTTCAGCTTTAATTGGATTCCCGGTGGAGCGGTCTCGATCAACCAGGGCCGAGCGGCGCGGCAAGAGATTCAGGCCCAGCGTTCAGAGCAACCGTCCGGCGCCGAACATGCCGCGAGTGAGCCGGTAGGATTTCCAAGTGCCGCACTACTGAACATCGAATGGAGCTATCAGCTCGATCCGCTGTCGTCCATCTTCATGCTCATCGTCACCGGGGTCGGGTTGTGCATCTTCATCTTTGCGACGGGTTACATGCATGGCGAGGCTGGGTTCTACAGATTCTTCGCCTACATGGGCCTGTTCATGTTTGCGATGCTGGTGCTCGTTATGGGCTCCAACTTCCTGATGATGTTTGTCGGCTGGGAAGGTGTTGGTCTCTGCTCGTATTTGCTGATCGGTTACTACTTTGATCGACCGGAAGCTGCGAATGCTTCTCGAAAAGCGTTCATCACCAATCGCGTTGGAGACTTTGGTTTTGCATTGGCCATATTTGGAGTCATCGCGACGTTTGGCTCTGCCCAATATATTGATGTCTTTAACCAGGCGAGAGCTTATCCGATTGAGTTGATAGGTCACTGGGGGATTCTCTCGTGGATTGCGCTGGGGCTTTTCATTGGGGCTTGTGGTAAGTCAGCACAGTTACCGCTGCATGTCTGGTTGCCCGACGCGATGGCTGGTCCAACTCCGGTCTCCGCTCTAATTCACGCCGCTACGATGGTGACTGCCGGCTTGTACATGGTCACGAGGACCAATGTTATCTTCCAGCACTCGCAAACAATGCTCCTCGTGGTTGCGTTAGTAGGGGCGGCAACGGCTATTTTTGCGGCAACCATAGGAATCACCCAGAACGATATAAAGAAGGTTCTCGCCTACTCGACCGTTTCACAACTCGGCTTCATGTTCATGGCGTGCGGCGTCGGTGCTTTTGCCATCGGCATCTTTCACGTGATGACCCACGCTTTTTTCAAAGCGTTGATGTTCCTTGGAGCCGGCAGTGTCATTCATGGAATGCACCACGAGCAGGACATGAGACGCATGGGCGGTTTGAAGAAGTATATGCCTTATACCTACTGGACGTTTTTTGCAGGTTGGTTGGCAATCTGCGGAATTATTCCGTTCAGCGGTTTCTGGTCCAAGGACGAGATCCTGTGGAAAGCAGCTTCAACAACGTTCATACCTTACGGCTGGCTCGTATGGTTGGTTGGTACCATCGCCGCAACGTGCACTGCGTTTTACATGACTCGCCTGATGGCGATGACGTTCTGGGGCAAAGAAAAATTCCTCGGTCATGTGGCCGGAGGTGAGGCCGACGAGGCGCATGCCTCAGCCTACGACAAAGGTTTGACTCAACATGATGCCTTTAAGCCTTCAGCTGGCGACAGGCACCGCCACCAACCTGGAGAGCATGTTGGGCCGACTTCACCCGATCATGGTGTACACCTTCCGCACGAGTCGCCGAGAGCGATGTGGGTTCCGCTCGTAGTTCTTGCGGTACTTGCCACCATTGGTGGATTCGTCGGTGTTGGGCCAGCGTTTCGGTTCGTTACCGGCGCAGAGCACCCGGGTGGGAAACTAAACATCGTTCGTTGGTTGGATCCGATCATCTGGAATCCGGCTACCCACGAGTTCGGCACGGCAGAAGAAGCACACGCGACGAATGCTCCAGAGGCAACTCATAGCGCCGAATCGGCCGCAGGCGAGGCCACTGCAGAAACTACCCCGGCCTATGGGAATGCCGGCTTTGTCTTGACGCAGGCGGTAGAGCATTCGCTGCATAACGAATTGTTGACCGAATGGATCTTCATAGTTATTTCGCTGATAGCTGCCGGCGTGGGAATGCTTCTGGGCTATCTGTTTTACGTGAAGAACACCAGCCTGCCTGACATCTGGGCCTCGCGGCTCCGTCCTTTATACAACGCGAGCTACAACAAGTATTGGGTTGATGAGTTTTACGGCTGGGCTATCACCAGGCGAACCATGGACCTCGCTCGCGCCGTTTATGCAGTCGACTCGCGTTTTGTCGATGGAATCGTAAATGGCATTGCCAGACTGAGCCAGCTCTTCAGCCGGATTGTTGGCGGCTTCGACAAGTATTTTGTCGATGGCCTCGTCAACTCCATCGCAGCTTTCATCTATCGCCTGATGTCGCCCTTGTTCAGGGCCGCTCAAACTGGTTTCACTCAGAACTATGCTCTGGTGATGGTAGTGGGACTAATGATTGCGGTCGTGATTTTTTTCGCCGCCGATTTTGTAAAGCGATAATTGCTCTGGCGCAACTTTAAAGACTCTCATGAACACCTACATTCTCTCATTGGTCACCTGGCTACCAGCGTTGGGTGCGATCGTAATTCTTGCGGTGATGCGCAAAGATCAGTCGACCCTGATTAAGAGATTCGCTACCGCGTGGTTCGCGCTCGATCTCGTTGCATCACTCTGGCTTCTCTACTACGACCGCGCCAAGGGCGGAATGCAGTTCATCGAAGATCATGAATGGATCAGAGTTATTGGCGCCCGCTATCAAATGGGCGTTGACGGCGTCTCTGTATTACTCATCGTATTGACTACTCTTCTTGGCGTGATTGCGGCGCTGTCGTCCTGGGATTACATCCAGAAACGCGAGAAGGAGTACTACGTACTATTACTCTTCCTGCAAACCGCTGTGATAGGTGTCTTCGCTTCGATGGACTTGTTCCTGTTCTACCTGTTCTTCGAAGTTTCGCTGGTACCAATGTACTTCCTGATCGGAATCTGGGGCGGCGAGAATCGTTTGTACGCAGCCATCAAGTTCTTTCTCTACACCCTAGTCGGTTCAGTCGTGATGTTGTTGGGAGTACTGAAGATGTACTTCCTCACTCAAGATCAAACATTGGCGAGCCAGATTGCTCCAGCAACGTTGAGCAATATCGCGGGAGGCAGCGAACAAGCAGCCGCAATTCTCAATAACGCGTTAGCTGCAGCCCAGAGTGGCGCCGGTACATTCAACATCATGTACATGCAGGCGCTGGGTTCGGTGTTGCCGATGGGGACGATGCAGATCCTGCTCTTTACAGCATTTGCACTTGGCTTTGCCATCAAGGTGCCAATGTTTCCGTTTCACACCTGGTTGCCGGACGCTCACGTCGAAGCGCCGACTGCGGGTTCTGT
>DASROI010000105.1:0-3839 GCA_035646955.1 Pyrinomonadaceae bacterium | reverse complement strand
TGTGGCAACACAATGGTGCCGCGGACGAGCTGATCTGCTTTACGGGGATCTACGCCGAGCCAAACAGTCAATTCAACTGTCTCGTCAAACTTGGCAAATGCCAACTCTTTTACCTTTGACACGCCGGAGTCGAGATCGTATTTACGACCATCTTCCAACTTCTCGAGCGCGGCACGATACTTCTTTCCGTGTTGCTTCATTTTGACCTCCGAGGTTCAAGCGGGCCGAAGTTAATGTCAGCCCTCCCTCAATATTTGTTAACAGTTCGTCCGGGTTAGACTACGGTCAAACCCATTTGACGAGCTGTGCCTTCGATGGTTTTTATTGCAGATTCAAGACTTGTGGTGTTGAGATCCTGCAGTTTGGTTTTCGCAATCTCTTCGATCTTTGAGCGGGCGATAGTGCCAACTTTTTCACGATTAGGCTTTCCTGATCCCTTTGATATGCCGGCCGCTTTCTTTAATAAGTCGGCAGCTGGAGGCGTCTTGGTTTCAAAGGTGAAAGAGCGATCGCCGTAGACCGTAATCACGACCGGGATTTTCAGGTCGGGATCCATCTGAGCAGTCTTCGCATTGAAAGCCTTGCAGAATTCCATAATGTTGACACCGTGCTGACCCAACGCTGGACCAATCGGCGGCGCTGGATTCGCTTTACCAGCAGGAACCTGCAGTTTTATGTAACCTGTAATCTTCTTTGCCATCTTCTTATATCCATTCGCCGATCAACCACAGCCTGAAGGCTGACTTCGATTGGCGCTCGGCGACGCCAATTGGATTTTCCTTATTCCTCTTCTGCGAACGTAACCTTCTCGACATCAAGGAAGTTGAGTTCAACAGGAGTGGAACGTCCAAATATCGTAACTGTTACCTTCAAGGTTGACTTGTCTTCATTCACCTCTTCTACCTTACCGGTGAAGCTCTGGAATGGTCCGGACTTGATGCGGACTGTCTCGCCAGCCGCGTACGAAAACTTCGGCTTTGGCTTTTCGGCAGCCTCGGTAACGTTGTGAACGATTTGATCTACTTCTTGTGGCGTTAGCGGCGTCGGGTTATGTCCGCCTACGAAGCCGGTAACCTTCGGTGTCGACTTAATCAGGTGAAAGACGTTATCCGGAATATGACCCCGATCATCGCACTCGATCTGCACAAGCACGTATCCGGGATAGAACATCCGGGAAGACTCGATCCGCTTATTACCGCGCATTTCGACAACGGTTTCAGTGGGAACCAACACCTCACTGATTTCACTTTGCAGATCAGTATCACGAATGCGCGCTTTCAAACTATCGCGCACTTTTTTCTCATGACCCGAATAAGTATGAAGTATGAACCACTGCTGCATCAGAAACTCTTTTTTCTCAGGCGAGGCCTATGAACCGGGCGATTTTCTCGATAAGCCAGTCGAGACCCACAATCAATCTTGATAACCCCTGATCGACCAGGAATAAGTAAACAGCAAAGAAGATCACCGCTATCAGGGTGATGATCGTGGTGTTCCGGACCTCAATCAGGCCTGGCCAGGACACACGTTTCATTTCAGCCCTGACGTCGTGGAGAAACTGTCCAACACGTGAAGGCCAGCTAGCTCTTGGGACGTGCCCGCGATCGCGTTGGGCGGCCTTACCTTCGGGTCCTTCACCGAAGCGGGCAGTCCTGGGCGCTACCAAAGGCGCTTCTGGATTATCTGTTTCAGCCATAATTCTATGCACTTCAATCTGCCGCTTTTTTTAAACGGATCTGGCAGGGGTACCAGGATTCGAACCCGGACTTTCGGTTTTGGAGACCGACGTGCTAACCGTTGACACTATACCCCTTCAGCTTGCGACGCAGGTACTACACAGACGGCGCGGACACCAGGAAGGCGTCAAGCGCGCTATCCGGCGTTGCCAGCTTACTGGTCGATCTCACTTCGTTTCCTTGTGATCAGTGTGTTTGCGACAACGGCGGCAGAACTTGCTGAACTCCAGCCGGTCAGGCGTAGTCTTTTTATTCTTAGTCGTAACATAATTGCGATTTTTGCAATCGTTACACTGAAGCACAATATTATCGCGCGGCATAAATCACCTCTTGGCCTTGGGCCTTCGATCTTTGGTCTTTGATTCCAAGGTCCAAGACCAAAGACCTAAAACCATTTACTCAATTACTTCTGAAATGGTACCGGCGCCGACCGTGCGGCCACCTTCACGGATGGCGAAGCGCAGTCCTTTTTCCATGGCGATCGGCGTGATCAATTCGATCGACATCGCCACGTTATCGCCCGGCATTACCATCTCCACTCCATCCGGCAACGTCGCCACTCCCGTCACGTCCGTGGTCCGGAAGTAAAACTGCGGCCGGTAGCCACTGAAGAACGGCGTGTGACGCCCTCCCTCTTCCTTCGTCAGCACGTACGCTTCCGCTTTGAACTTCGTGTGCGGCGTAATACTGCCTGGCTTCGCGATCACCTGGCCGCGTTCAATGTCCTTGCGCTCAACGCCGCGCAGCAACAACCCCACGTTGTCACCAGCCACGCCTTCATCCAGCAGCTTCTTGAACATTTCCACGCCCGTCACCACCGTCGTGCGCGTCGGCTTGATACCTACCACTTCCACACTCTCGTTCACCTTCACCTTGCCGCGTTCCACGCGACCCGTCGCCACTGTCCCGCGTCCCTGAATCGTGAAGATGTCTTCCACCGGCATCAAAAACGGCTTCTCAATATCGCGTTCCGGCGTCGGAATGTAGCTATCTACCGCCGCCATCAACTCCAGCACTGTCTTCTCCCATTCCGGGTCACCTTCCAACGCCTTCAACGCCGAACCCTTGACCACCGGAATGTCGTCACCGGGAAATTCATACGCGCTCAACAACTCGCGCACTTCCAGCTCCACCAACTCCAGCAGTTCCGGATCGTCTACCGCATCCGCCTTGTTCATGAACACCACCATGGCCGGCACTCCCACCTGCCGCGCCAGCAAAATGTGCTCACGCGTCTGGGGCATCGGGCCATCCGTCGCCGCCACTACCAGAATCGCTCCGTCCATCTGCGCCGCGCCCGTGATCATGTTCTTCACATAATCCGCGTGACCGGGACAATCCACGTGCGCATAGTGACGATTCGCCGTCTCATACTCCACGTGCGCCGTCGCGATCGTGATTCCGCGCGCTTTCTCTTCTGGCGCTTTATCGATCTGGTCAAACGCGACGAACTGCACCTTCGGATTGTTCTTCGCCAGCACTTTCGTGATGGCGGCTGTCAGCGTTGTCTTACCATGATCCACGTGCCCTATCGTTCCGATATTCACGTGCGGCTTTGAACGATCAAATTTTTCCTTCGACATCTCTTCCTGGCCTCTTATTAATCTGGAATCTCTTTATTGCCTGAACTCCGCATGCACTCTGGAGCCCGCGATGAGATTTGAACTCATGACCTCCTCCTTACCAAGGAGGCGCTCTACCCCTGAGCTACGCGGGCGTCAAACCCTTAACGCTTGAAAATCTGGAGCGGGCGACGAGACTCGAACTCGCGACCCTCAGCTTGGAAGGCTGATGCTCTACCAACTGAGCTACACCCGCCCGTTTCAAAAATTTCAAAATCGAGATCAAAGATCTCCTGGTGCAGGGGGCAGGATTCGAACCTGCGTAGGGCGTGAACCCGCCGGGTTTACAGCCCGGTGCCATTAACCACTCGACCACCCCTGCAGTTTTTCAAGTGCTTCAATGGAGCCGGCGAAGGGACTTGAACCCCCGACCCTCTGATTACAAATCAGATGCTCTACCAACTGAGCTACGCCGGCCTGCTATAGAGTGTAAATAGCGCATTCCGACAAAATGCGGATACTACCAAGCGGGTTTCAAAAA
>DASROI010000104.1:0-16516 GCA_035646955.1 Pyrinomonadaceae bacterium | reverse complement strand
ACGCTTACAATGGTTGGCCTATCGCAAGTTTGCCGGACAAGTTCAGATGGTGAATGTGATGCTTGCTTCGGACGGTAAAGATTTCGACGCTCACAAGGATGAGATGTACGGAATTCTTTACTCGACTAAGTTGGTTCACTAATAAGCGTCGGCCGGGGCTTTGCACAAAAACTCTAATCTAGGAGGCGAGAGTTTAAGAGCGGGGGCGTCGCTAGGTTCGAGTGAAGAGAGTCTCGATTAACGCCGCTTTGCCACCCTTCCTGACTGCGGGATTCTAGTGAGTCTCGACACTGGCGCTTTGCCACCCTTCCTCGACCGGAGGGCACACTCGATCAGTACAGTACCGCGAGCGCAGCGACCGGAGGGCACACTCGACATTACGCCTAAATTCTGATGGTTGGTTCGTTGAGTGTGCCATCCGGTCGCTTCGCTCGCGGTACTGTACTGTTTTGTGCAAAGGCCTGGTCGGGTTATGGTGCGTCGTAATCACTGTCCCAACTCGTTTTATTGGTCATTGGTCATTCGTGGATTGGCCATTTTTCATTTCTGATTTTCATTCTTCTCCCTCGAACGAACTCGCGAGTTGTGGGCCTACTCTTACTCCGCGTCTCTCTGCGGTCCTCTGCGTCTCTCTGTGATGCTTTGGAGTCAGCCGAATCGGTTCGTTTCAAGCATCGCAGAGAGACACTGAGGAGCGCAGAGAGACGCTGAGAAAAGATTTTCCAGATACTAATTTGCTACTGCGTGCTTGATTCAGCCAGGGGCCTCGCTAGTTCTGATGCTGCAAGTTGAATGTCAGTGCCGCTTTGCCCCCTTCCTAACTGCATTCAAGAAGCCGCCCCTCTGGTTATTTACTTCCTAATGTAGTTCCGGTGTATCCAGGCGTCTTTGTTTGCGCGATCGCGAGTCTCAAAGAAGATGTTTTGCTCGTCCTCTCGCGTGAGTAATCGTACACGTTGAGTTATTTCCTTTTCAGCGACTTTTCCACGTTCGGACGCAACCAGAAACTCTTCAATCATTTCCCCGGTAACAGCTTCTGCCTTGGCGTCTTTTTCCAATTCGGCAACGGCCTCAACTGCATTGGCTTTCAAGAGTTTCGGCCACAGTTTCGCAAACAGTTGCCCCGAAGCGTAAACGTCCGCGCTATTGACCTGACCATTGATCGCAAACGCATAACCAATGACGTCAGTCTTGTCCGCCAGAATTCCAGCGAGCGCGTTTATGTAAGGCGCCGTGGTCTCTTTTACCTTGTCATTTTCAACCGACAACTCAAGGCTGGAACGCGACACGACTTCCTGAACACTTCCGCCAACGTTTTTGCTGAGCTTGGCTTGCGTGTCAGTTACATTTGTCCAAACTTCCTGTTGAGAGTTGGAACGTTTCGCGGCAAGTTTAAGGCTTTTAGTAGAGACGGAGTTTGAAGAGCTGCTGAAGTTTCGGGCTTCCTCGTTGCCGCGCCGGTTCCATCTCTGCGATTCAACACAGAAAGCAGCAATTGGCATGCGACCCGACTTCGGCGGAACAATGAAATCGACTGAGATCATGCGATCTTGTTCTCCGCCCCTGACTATGTCTCCAGCCTGGACGTAGACATCCTGGGTCGAAAGATTCTGGATGGCTAGTTCGTTGACACTTTTAGTTTCAAACACCATCACTTTCTTCTGAGCCAGCGCTTCCTGGAGGGTCAGGAAGTTGTGACCAGTTACGGAATCGCTTCCGTGCACTAAAAAAACCGTCAGGTTCTTATGGACGTAAGGACCAGACAGGCGATAAGGGGTCGAGGAGTTGGGTTTTGGCGTACTTTGTTTACCTGAAACGTAAGCCAGAACGCTGAGTGAGATGGTGAGCAGAACAATTGAACTCATGTAGAGGTAATTTCTTCGCATGTGCTTCTCCCGGGGTCACCTCTGACTAGATTAGCCACATGAGGCGCCAGAAAGGATTGTTGCCGGGGAGACAACGATGACTGAGGTCCAGCCCTTGTTCGTGAATTGCGGGGAGAATTAGCTAGAGAACGACTCTGGTGAAGACTTCTTGCGTTCTGAGACGATTTAACTTGGGATTGCGTTGTCTGTCTGTCTTAGGTCTTGGGTCTTTGGTTTTTGGTCTTTGAGTTCGCAGGTTAATAGTGAAAGACCCAAGATCCAAGACCAAAGGCCAAAGATCCAAGGCCAAACTCAGAACCAAAATTCCTTGCTAAAAAGAGACCGATGGAATATATAGAGCCTGTTTCCGTTAGCGGTTCCATCGAGGTCCAATTTACTCAAAACGAGACTCTCACAGTTGGTGGACCATCAGGGAAAAGGTCAGGCCCAGCAAAAATGTGAATTTCTCGACGCTGAACCTCAATGCTCATCAAGCGCCGATGAAATAATCCGCTCATTTCGAACTCCCGGGTCGTTTTGGTTTTGTTGTTCGCGTGGCCACTCTCGACGAAACTCACGCGAACCGAACCTAAACTCAAACTGATACTTTTGGTTGCGCTTCAGGTCGTTAGCGAGCGAAGGGTATCTGTTTCCCGCCTGCTTTTCTATGTAGGAGATTACGATATGCACAACAACCTCGACTCACACTTTAACCGCCGCCGGTACTGCGTTGTTGGAGAAGGATGTACTCACAGTCGTTCCAACTTAGCTTCAGCCGCAGAGGCATCCCCCTCCGACGCGATTACCAGCAACGACAACTCAACTGCCCCTTTCAAATTCGGTCGTCTATTTGATCAAGCAAAAGGGCTGACTGACGAAGAGCGAGCACAGAAGGTTTCACTCCTGGTAAGACTCGGTCAGGAAATGAATAAAGAGATCTTGCCTTTGCCGGAAGATTCAAATATTCCATCCGGATACACGTACCTGGGCCAATTCATCGCTCATGAAGTTACTTTTGATAAGACCACGAACCTCCAAGCTATCGAGTCGGATCCCCAATCTTGGCGTAGTCCACAACTCGATCTCGACAGCTTGTACGGAAACATTGAAGACTCAAATGATCGGGAGGCGCTGTACGACAAACAGAATTCCGGTCGCTTAAAAGTGGGCGTAACACACCCACAACCGCGACTCAATAAAGTTTTTGATTGCGATCTTCCGCGTGATAACGCTGGCAAGGCATTGGTTGGCGATCCACGAAACGATGAAAACATCGCCATCGCTCAAATGCACCTGGCTTTTATCAAGTTTCACAACAAGGTTGTTGAATCGCTGGAAAAAGCTAATGTCGCAAAGGAACTGATTTTTGATCGTGCCAGGGAGAAAGTAGTCAACTCCTTTCATTCGATCATTCTTAATGACTTTCTGCCACGCCTTTTGGATGAGCGGATCTTAGAGGAAGTTAGAGCCTCGCGAGCTCAACTCTTCGTTGATAAAACCGCCAGCGACTTGTTCATGCCCCTGGAGTTTTCTGCCGCAGCATTCCGCTTTGGTCATAGCATGGTGCGCAGCAGCTATCAGTGGAATGCATACCATTCTGACGAAATCAGCGTGCCCGCCCGTCTCCGGCAGTTGATGGACCAAACCGAATTCAGTGGCAGCATTGGTAAACCCGGAGGAAACCTCGCAATTGATAGTGATTGGATCATCGACTGGCGAAGGTTTTTCGACTTCAGTTCGCTTGGATATCCGGCGCCTAAATCCGACTCAAATAAAGCTGGAAAGATTGATCGCGTTTTCAGTCTACACCTTGAGAAGCTTCCGGGTTTTCCTCACAACGGATTGGCCGAGAACCTTCAGCCAATAATGGTTCGAAACCTTCTGCGAGGCTTTGCCCTTGATTTGCCGAGCGGCGAAACGGTAGCAAGTAAAGTTCCCGGGGCAATCCCACTGCAGCCGGACCAGTTGGCCGGCGATTCAGAAGAAATTAAAGAGCTTCTGAATTCGCCACTGTTAAAAGGTCAGACGCCTCTTTATTACTACATCTTGAGAGAAGCAGAGTTAAACGGCGGAGAAAAGCTGGGTGAAGTGGGCAGTTACATAGTTGCCCAAACACTCATCGGGTTAATGCAGGCCAGTAAACACTCCTCGTTCAATTCAGCACTAAGCGACTTCAGGATGGTCGATCTGCTTCATCAAGCCGATGTTGTCGATCCCATCGGACGGCATCTCGATAGCATCTATGCACCTCAGGTACTCCACGCTTCGCACCCCTAACTAAGGAGGATTAAATCAATGACGATTATGGACAATCTGAAAAAGGCTCACGTCGCGGTCGTGATCGATACATTTCATGGTGGCAATCTCGGTTATCGAGTAGGTCAGTTGGCAATAAAAGCCCTCACTGGCGGTATTAACAGTACTGCCTGGGAGAACTACATGCGACTGTTTGCAGATAACGAACAACAATTGGACCGACTAATTAAGCAAACGGACGACGATGAAGATTGGTTGATTCAATCGAGAGCTTACATGGTCTCGAATGCGATCTGTGACGCTCAAACCAAAACTGACACTGGTCACAATGTCATGACGGCGATCGATCTAGGTGTGGCCGACGCGCAAACCCCTGGTTTCGAAAAGCCCATCGACTTCGGTGACATTCCCTGAATCGTTGTGAGGCTTCAGTGTCACTCGCTGAAGCCTCACCTAAACCTGCCGGGCCTTGAAAATGGATAGTCACTTAAAGACCACCACCCGCAACATCTCACTCCTTTACGCTTCCCTCGAATTATCGTGGCTTGAACTGTGTAAACGCTATTTGCCTGTTGCTGGAAAGAATTCTCTATGGAGATTTAGTAGAGAGTCCGGCCCCGATGATCCCGAACAAGGTTGGAAACTCCATCTTTCAGCAACCATTCTTGACGCAATCGAACTGCTGAAAAAAGTTGGACCAGAGCTTTCAAACCGGGGCCTGCTATACAAGGCACCGTCATCTCTGCGTGAAGTCGATCGACTCAACTCAGGTATCTACTATGGCTACAGCCAGGTTGGCAAAGTCTTGACTGTTTACCCCAGAAATACGGCTGAAGCCGTCGTGTTGGCCAAACTACTCAACCGTTTGACGTACGGAATCAAAGCACCAACGGTGCCATTTGATCGCCGTTATCGTGCGAGAGGCACTGTCTTCTATCGTTATGGCGCATTTACCACGCTTGAAATAAACGAGCCCGGAAGAAGAGCCAAATTTGCGATCAAGGATCCCGCGGGAAATCTCATCGAGGATAACAGGCAATCTCAAGGTAACCCCGAGTGGATTAGCGATCCATTTATCCCGAAGCGTCGGGCCATTCGCACTAAGTCAACACTCACTCCGCTGCAAACAACATTCAAGGCATTTCGTGCCATGTCTCAACGCGGCAAAGGCGGCGTCTATCAGGCGTTGGACCTCAGCGTTGATCCGGCACGTTTGTGCGTGATCAAACAGGGCCGACGAAACGGTGAGACCACGTGGGACGGACGAGATGGATATTCGCGAATCAATCACGAGGCTAAGGTGTTGGACCTTTTGAGTAAATGCGGATTGTGTGTTCCGCGAGTTTACGCAACTTTTAAATTAGACGCCGCGCAATACCTTGTTACTGAATTCATCGACGGGGTAGATCTGGAGAGTTGGCTGTTAGCGAAGCGCCGGCGAGCTTCGATCAGCGTCGCTGTAAGCTTATCTCTGCAAGTGTCTGACCTTCTCTCACGAATTCATGCAGTGGGTTGGGTCTGGCGCGACTGTAAGCCACGTAATCTAATCATCCAGAGAAACGGTACTCTGAGGCCGATAGACTTCGAAGGCGCTTGCCTTATCAACAAACCAGACCCGTTGCCGTTTGGAACAACTTCTTATCTTCCACCGGAGTGGAACGCACCATTCCAGGGACAGTCGAGATTGCCGGAAGATCTTTATGCGCTCGGTTCGGTAATGTATTTGATCTTTGCCGGTTGCCCTCCCGATGCTGAAAAAGCCCGCGCGGTCCAGGAAATGAGACATGGATTGCCGACCGACCTCGTAACTCTTATTAATCAATTGCTTTCGAGCAATCCTCAGGATCGTCCTGCCGCCAGCGAAGTAAGGCGAAGATTAGGGGAAGTCAGGGAGTGGTAAGAAACTCAGGACTTGGGTCTTTGATCTCTCGCAGGCGTTAGGGGAGTGAGAGACCAACTCGTTGTTCGAGTTCGCGGAAACGAACGTCGGAACGTAAATCGTCATACAACGGATCCGCGTTGAGGAACGCCATCGAAGCAAACCGCTGTTCCAGGCTTTGATTCAAATAGTTAAAGGCCTGGTCCTTATCACCCATTCCTATATAGACAATCGCTTTTTCATGTGGCGGCACCGGATCTCGGTTTGACGCGTCGTCGAGTTCTCGCAGTATATTCTGGGCCTTGTTAGGCTGACCCGCTCTGCCGTAAGCGTAGCCAAGCGCCGCAGTCCCATACAACGGATCGTTCCTACGCATTCGTTCGAGAATATCAATCGCCGACTGATAATGCCCAAGCTGCAATTGGACCAATGCCATCATGTGTTGGAAAGGCAGAAATTGATCATTCTGGCTTATTAAATTAGCGAAGTAATCTTGAGCTTCCGTCGTACGACGAGCGTAATAGAGTGACCGACCATAGTTCTGCTCAGCAAGTAACGAGTAGGGATCGAGATCTTTCGAAATCGTACTCTCGATGATGGCTTCGTCATTTCGACCCAAGGCTGAAAGAAGGTTTGAATACCAAAAGTGAGCGGGGGCATAAACGGGTTTCAACTCGATCGCGCGTTTAAACTCACTCTCGGCCTTTTCCCAGTTCCAATCGAATCGGAGATTAACGATTCCGAGTGAAGTGTGCGCTTCCGGTAGGGAGTCGTCCAAGTCGAGCGCCTGTTGTGCGTTCCAGCGCGCCTTTGCCATAGCAACTGATGGAGCAATTGGCCCGTTCGCAACATTGTTCATTACCGCATAACAATCTGACAGGCCGGAATAGGCTTCGGCGAAAGATGGATCGAGTTCGATAGCTTGCTCGAAATAGCCGATGGCCTTCTGCAGATTTTCTCTACTTCTCTTGAGTCCTGCGAACTGGCGGCCCTGCATATATTTACGCAACGCTTCGTCGTTATCCGTCTGGTGCTTATTTAAACGCTTGCGCTCACCGCCAATAATCCACAACCCAAGACTCGAAACAACTTTGCGCGTTATGTCGTCCTGTAAAACGAACATGTTGGCAGCATCAAGGTTAAATTCTTCCTGCCACTTCGTTCCACCGTTCGAAGTATCCAACAGGCTCAAGCGGAGCAAGAGAGATTGATCGTGTTTTAGGAGCTCGCCTGACAAAACCGACTCGACACTAAGATCTCTTCCGGCGCGTCCTAAATCTACATTTTGTTCGTGATCGAAAGGCATGGTCGACGGGGCTTTTACCTGGAGTCGCGTTAAATACGAGAACTTGTCGAACAGACTTCTCGTCAACCCCTGGCTCAGGTAATCCAGGTTTGCGTCTCCGCTACGGTTCTGAATCTGAAGCAGTGCGATCGAATGGACCGACGAAGTTTTTTGATAAACAAACGCAGAACTCGCCAGGATAACAACTAAAAGAACCGCTGCTGCGGCTGCCACGTATTTGAAATTTCGGCTCTGTACCCACGTGAAAAAGGGTGACGGCTCACGACTGCGGCGAAAGGCCGTGATCTCAGACTTTAGAGTCCGGGCATCATTGAATCTAAGATTGCGATTCTTCTCCAGACAGCGCTTCAAAATGTTCAGCAGTTGCCTGGGCAGATCTAGTTCAAGATCCGGCGCATCGTTTTTGATGGCTTCGAGCGTTTTAGATTTGTTATCGCGAAGAAACGGATTCTCACCGGCAAGCATTTCGTAAAAGACGATGCCAAAACTAAAGATGTCGCTACGTGCATCAAGCTCTTCGCCTTCCGCTTGTTCGGGAGACATGTATGCCACGGTTCCAAGTATTCCTGGTGCCGACGTCTGATCCAGCTCGGTTGTGTTCTGTGTTTGTTCGATTGGTTTGACAAACTTGGCCAATCCAAAGTCGAGCACTTTGATTTGATCATCCGGTGTCACAATTATGTTTTGGGTTTTGACGTCCCGATGAACTATTCCATGCTCGTGGGCAGCTGATAATGCACTCGCAATTTGCTCAGCAAAATCCAACGCAAGATCGATGGATAGCGGGCCCAAAGTCAGCCTGCTTTGAAGCGTCTCTCCTTCGACGTACTGCATTGCGATGAAGTCCTGACCATCTTCGTTTTCAAGGCCATGTATTGAGCAAATATTTTGGTTTTCGAGTTGAGCAACGGCGCGCGCTTCGAGAATCAACTGCGAACGAAGCCACTCGTCATTGCCGAACCCGCGATTGAGAAATTTCAACGCCACCTGACGTTCCAGTTTCTGGTCGGTCGCCAGATAAACTTCGCCCATACCTCCAGCGCCCAAGAGTTTCGTGACGTTGAAGTGACCAATCGTACGACCCACCAGGGCTCCGGGCTTACTAATGTTTGATAAGACTTTAAAACCGAGGCTGACTGCCGGAGTTTCCAGCAACGCATCGTTGGAAGCTTCAATTAGAGATTGGACTTCGGCCACGAGTGACGGATCGTCGCCGCTCTCGCGCTTGAGATAGTCGAGTTGATCGGAAGGCTGCAGTTGAGAAGCTGCGTGAAACAGATCTTCAATTCTTTGCCATTGATCAGAGGACATTACGGATCTCTCTGGAAAGCCAGGCTTTGGCCATTTTCCAGTCACGATTGACGGTTATGGTTGAGACTCCGAGAACCTCAGCGGTTTCTTCCACACTCAATCCGCCGTAGAAACGAAGTTCGACAACACGAGTCTTCCTAAGATCGATTTCAGCCAGGCGTTCGAGTGCTTCGTCGAGGGCTATTAACTCGGCTGACTTATCGTCCGAAATGATCGCTACATCGGAGAGGGAAACTTGAACTGCGTGTCCACCACGCTTTTGCCGATGGCGATCGCGAGCATAGTTAAGGAGAACTCGTCTCATAATTTGAGCCGCAATCCCAAAAAAGTGCGCGCGATTTTGCCACTGCACACGGGTTTGATCGACGAGACGCAAGAACGCTTCATTAATAAGAGCAGTCGTCTGCAAGGTATGACCGATGTGCTCATGTCTCATGTAGTAATGCGCCAAACGATGCAATTCTCTTTCAACGAGTGGCATTAATTTTTCCAGGGCGTTCTTATCCCCACTACTCCAGCGGATAAGCAGCTCTGTAATATCGGAAGGATCGGACATCGGGGGAATCTCCGTCGATTGGGGCTCAGAACCGGTCAGATGCCTGAGTTGCGCCGAGAAAATCGCGGCTCCGGCACTCGGGGAATGCAGCTCGTCGGTTACCTTTGGTGCGTTATGAGGTGACGGCGACTGGATGACAAGAGATATTCACCCCACGCAGGCCGAGCCCACTCCCGGCTTGTCCTCTTGCTGAGTGCTGTAGCAGTTATATAGCTGCGGTAAGTTTCTTGCAATGAAAATGCGGTTAGAAATAACGAGCTGCGGCAATCGCGAATAGGCCCAGAGAGTACCCGCGAGCGCAGCGACCGGATGGTCCACTCAAAGCGCACGATCAGCAGAATTTAGCCCAGCGTTGCGTGCCTCATCAGGTCGCTGCGATCACGGTACTGTATTCCCGGCGGATCACTGCTTTTGCGAAGGACACCCGGGGTTAAGACTTGTCTTCGTTCAAGGTGGGCGCGTCCGCATGAGGAACAAAACAATTACGGCATCGCGCTTCATACTTATCAGAAGCTCCAACCGCAACCCGCTCTTCCGATTCAAAAGTTCTCTGTGAGTAGTTCGCAGGTTGCCCGCACTTCATGCAGATCGCGTGGGTCTTGGTGATGTATTCTGCGATGGCAAGCAGTTGAGGCATCGGTTCCCATGGCCGTCCCATGTAGTCCTGGTCTAGTCCGGCGATGATCACTCGAACACCACGGCGCGCCAGTTCGTTTGCAACGTCAACCAGATCGTTATCAAAAAATTGACCTTCATCTATTCCGACAACCTCGGTGTCCGGTTCAACTTTCGCCAGAACTTCCGACGCGGACTGACTGTTTGCTGATTCATGTCGCATCTCTGAATGCGAGACAATGTGATTGTTGGAGAACCGGGAATCGATCTCTGGCTTAAAAACCTGAACTTTTTGCCGCGCTATTTTTGCTCTTCGCAATCGCCTGATCAGTTCTTCTGATTTTCCTGAAAACATCGAGCCGGCTATCACCTCCACCCAACCGGCATTTGCGCGCACTTGCGGTGGTGGTTCATCGTGATTAACTTGTGCCACTAATTCATCCATCCTATGCGTTTCCTGTTACTCAATACATCTGTGAATTATAAAACGGAGCTAAGGCTGCAATTAAAGCCAATTCAAAACTCATCGAGCGAGTCACGAGGTCACGCGACAAAACTCCCCAGGCACCCTGGCGGCTACGAATGTCGCGACCTCCTGTAACCTGGTCGATCACCTCTCCCAATTCGCGACGTCCCTCGACTACGCTTTTGACGATATCGGGAGGAACCGAAATCGAAGGCGCAGCTCCAAACGCTCCTCTTTCCCCATCAGTTGCGTAAGCCCAGCCCCGGAGAAATGTGTGCCATTCACCTTCAATCGAAATTGAATGGAAGCCCCCTTCAAGGCCAATGTAGATGTCCGCGTCGAGCCGTCGAGCCTTCAGGGCCTTCTCGGCGGCGAAGGCTCTTTCCCGGGCGCCTTGCATCAACTGCCAATCCGTTAAAGGCATCGCGGGAACGCTGACTTCAACCCGACGCGCCACAACATTGGCATCAGCCCAGGTGGGATCGATTGTAGCTATACGCGCTACACTAGCGCGTACGGCCATGATTTTGGCGGCGCGATCAGAACCTAATGCGATTGTTTTGCTGGGCACAGACGCTTAGTTTGAACCTGGAGCTTGAAAAGCGATTCAGTGTCTCGCGAACCAGAGAGGCTGAAGCGGGTCAGAGGCTATAACATCGAAGTACAACTCGTCAAAAGTGGCTTGCTGAGTGTCGATAGGTCCTATATCTCCTATAGGTTCTATTCTCTCCCTTGATTACTAAAAATGGCCAACTTGACTTTAATTTGGGCGGTTGTTGTAATCAATTTCTGACTGAATTTCAAGGCATCGATTTTAGGTTGGAGCAGGATTCAAATGTCGCTCGAAGAACTAGTCTACGATTGGAATGTCGTTGAGCCGAGTCTAACCGCGCCCAACCGTCATATAGGATTTGACGACGAAACTCTTCGGGACGGATTGCAATCTCCGTCTGTTTGCGAACCTCCAGTTGAAAAGAAAATCGAACTGCTTCACCTGATGAACGACCTGGGCATCGATACCGCCGACATCGGTTTGCCTGGAGCCGGCGGCACTCACGCAGCGGGTGTTGAGCGACTGGCTCGAGAGATCGCCGATCAGAAATTAAAGATTCGAGCTAATTGTGCTGCTCGTACGCACCGAAACGATATTGTCCCGATTGTCGAGATCTCACAACGAGCCGGTATCCCGATTGAAGCTTGCACCTTTATCGGCTCTTCATCCGTTAGATTTTTTGCTGAAGATTGGACGCTCGAGAAGTTGCTCCAAATGACTGAAGAAGCGGTTTCCTTCGCTGTCGGTGAGGGCCTACCGGTGATGTACGTTACCGAAGACACGACTCGAGCTAAGCCGGAAGTCATCCGCGCTCTTTACTCGACCGCAATCAGGAGTGGCGCTAAAGCAGTTTGCGTCTGCGATACCGTGGGCCACTCGACTCCAGATGGCGCTCGCGCAGTCGTGAGCTTTGTTAAGGAGATCATTAAAGAGCACGGTGGAAATATTCGGCTCGACTGGCATGGACATCAGGATCGAGGACTGGGTGTAATCAACTCGATCGCTGCTATCCAGGGGGGCGCCGACCAGGTACACGGCTCAGCACTCGGAATCGGTGAAAGAGTTGGGAACACTCCGATGGACCAGTTGCTGGTGAACCTGAAATTGATGGGCTGGATCGACAACGATGTTTCCCGGCTTGGCGATTACTGCAAGTCTGCGGCTGAAGCATGCCAATGGTCTGTGCCTTATAACTATCCCGTGTTTGGTCGCGATGCCTTCAGAACTGCTACCGGTGTTCACGCCGCCGCTGTAATCAAGAGTTACAAGAAGGGCGACCGGCACTTGGCCGATATAATCTATTCTGGCGTGCCGGCTGGTGATTTCGGCCTCGAACAGGTGATTGAGATTGGGCCTATGAGCGGTAAATCAAACGTAATCTACTGGCTCGAGAAACGCGGTCTAGAAGCAGATGAAAGTCGAGTCAATCGAATCTACGAATACGCAAAGGCCGCCAACGCAGTGCTCGAGGAGAGCGAGATTAGAAAGTTGTTATAACCGTCCGACGTTTCGGTCGCCACGCTTTCCTGGTAATACGAGCTTCAATGCCTTCAACCCTAAAAATACAGACAACTCGAAGCGTAAAGGAACTCACCGGCACACCGGAGGTCTCGGAAGCACTTGCCTACTTTGAGGCTGCCGCCGAACACATAACTAGCGAGCACATCAAAATCAGCCAGGTGCCGGCAAGCCCGTTCGATGAGCGAGAACGGGCCGAGTACCTGCGCGATAAGTTTGTCCAGCTCGACTTAGACCAGGTCTCGATTGATGCAGAGGGGAATTGCCTGGGCCTTTTTGCAGGCAGTTCGTTATCACCACTGTTCGTCGTAAGCGCTCATCTGGATACGGTCTTCGCGAAGGACACCGACTTCAGTGTGCAGCGACGAGGCAATCGCCTTTTTGGACCAGGTATTTCTGATGACTCGTCGGGTCTAGTGGCCCTAATAGCGATAGTCGAAGCACTTAAAACCGCTCGAGTAAAAACAAGCGGTTCTATTCTGTTTGTGGGAACGGTGGGCGAAGAAGGTGAAGGGAACCTGCGAGGCGTTCGCTATCTTTTGACAGAAGGTCCGTGGTCCAACCGGGTGGATGCTTTCCTGAGTTTCGATGGACCAGGAATAGATAGGATCACCAATCGAGCACTCGGCTCACGACGATATCGAATAGAGGTTAACGGATCGGGCGGACACTCGTGGGGAGATTTCGGAATTCCTAACCCGATACACGCCCTCGGTCGAGCAATCTCGAGACTGGCCGCTTATCCGATTCCCAAGAACGCTCGCACCACCTTCAATGTCGGGCGCATAGAAGGTGGAACCAGCGTAAACGCGATACCTGCTTTTGCTGCTATGGAAGTGGACTTACGTTCTACGGCCGACGCCGAGCTGCGACGCATCGATGCCTTTTTTCGACGCGCTGTTCGCGAGGCTGTTGATGAAGAAAATGGGGCACGGAAACCGGGCGATCAACCGCTATTACTTAAACTGGAACTCACCGGTGAACGTCCGACTGGAGCAACGCCCGCTGACTCTCCGCTGGTTGAGCTCGCGATGGAGGCCACGAGAGCGCAAGGAATCGAACCTAAGTTGGATCAATCGTCTACCGATTCAAACCTTCCCATATCGCTGGGAATTCCTGCAATAACACTCGGCAGCGGTGGAAACGCTGCGGGTTCACATACCCTCGATGAATGGTACGAGCCTGAAGGCAGGGCACTCGGCCTTAAACGAGGTCTTCTTGTAATCCTTGGCGTAACGGGCTTAAGCCGCAGTAACCCCATGTAAAGAAACTCTGCGTCACTCCGCGAGATCTCTGCGTCCTGTGCGTTGCTTATTCTTAGCACTGATTGCAACGCAGAGGGACGCACAGATCTCGCGGAGTGACGCAGAGATGTTCTTAGTTAATAGGGATTGTGACGGTCGCAGATCCGGCTTTGCCCGGCGGAAAGCGTTTTTGGCGAGCGATTCGTAAAGCATTCGCATCACCACCAGAGGCCTGGGTAACACGCCCTGACTCGTCGTAGCTCACGGTCACGACAACTCTCTTCGCATTCGCCTTCGGAACACCTGGGACTGCCGCACCTGTGGTTTCTGGGTTCTTAGCCGCTTCTCGTGCGCGCCTTTCTTTTTCTCGTTGCCTGCGCAACGCGGCCGCAGGATCCTCGGTCTCGGCTGCAGGAGTTTGTGTTTGTAGCGAGGGTTGGCTGGTGGCTTCAGTCTGGGTTGGGCTCTCTTGAGTTGGAGCCGGTGTGCTCACTTCAGCCGTTGGAGCAGCGGTTGGCTTTTCCCTGTTGTACCAGCCTGCCGGAACGCCGATCGCAGCCACGCTTCCCAGCACCGCAACGACGACCGCTCCAACGAAAAGTGGTTTCCGTCTCGAAGGCGAATGGCTGAAAGAGAGAAACTCTGGACCGGAAGATCTTTCCACTCCTCCATCAGGAGACTCGGGCTCGACCGTCGTACCCTCCCCCGCGTCAACGTAGCCAACTGGAAACGCCACGCCGGGAGAAATATTTTCGTCAAGACGTCGAAGTCCCTCTAAGACTACCTGCGTCCACGGTTGGTTGATTGTTCGGTTGCCCGGGTCGGCATCCACACTAAATTCGAACTCGGCATTGGGAAGTGTTAATGCATAGTAGACAGCATCAATGCCGTGCAAAATACCAATCCGAGCATCCACGACAGAACCGGATTGCAGATAGAAGTATCCGGCACCCGACGGATACAGAACTTTTAAGCGACCGGATTTCCGCTGGTTGCAAAAGAACTCAATTAGTTCTGAAAGTGAAAGGTCACTGAGGTGTCCAGTTAGTGCCATGAGAACTTAGTCCCTTCTAACAAAAGACAGGTTGGAAAAGATGGAGAGAATGGCAGCGCGCCGTCGCCGGCGCGCGCCACTAAGTAACGGGGAATCAAAGACTCAGTGCAAACTTGTAATTGATAACACCTGAGACCTTGACTGGTTGACCGGAAAGTTTTGTCGGAGAGAAGCGAGCTTTCATCGCTGCTTGCACTGCGGCATCGCGTAACATCGTTGGTCCACCGGTGGCATTTGCCGCAACTACCTTACCGGTTTCATCGAGCACAACTTCCACTGTAACTACGCCGGCTATTCTCATCCTCTTTGCCGTTTCCGGATAGACAGGGGCAGGCAAAGATAGAGCAATGCCATTTAGTACTCCACCAGAGACAGGCTTCAAGATCGGCTTTGGACCAGGAGTCGGGGGCGGCTCGGTGCCAATGTCGACTACCGGCGGCTGATCTACATTAGAATTGTCTGCTTTTACTTCGGCCGGAGGCGTACTGTTTAGTTTGTTGGCTGTGGCTGAAGCTGCGGGCAGGGCAGGAGCTCCAGTTTTGGTATCACCCTGTTTTGCGCCAGTTACAGGATTCGGTTGAGCTTTTGGCTCGTTTGCTGTCTTGACTGTGGTTGGAGCCGGGCTCACAGGTTGTGGTGCGGGTGCGGCCGGTTGGACCATCCTCACCATGTTCTCATCGAGGTAGTACATGATGGACCGATAAGTTACTTCATTCGGTTCAAATGTCAGTCGACCTCCATCAACCACTGCAACGGAAGTGGTCATCTTGTTCCAGTTACCGGCAAAATCATACTCATACTTGTAAGTCTCTTTGCTTAACAACGAGCCGTCGTTGTTCAGCATCGTCATCTCGCTGATATTGCCCTTCTCGTCATACTTGTAGACTTCTTTGCCAGTAAGCGTTGCGCCGGCGATCGGAAAATATTGATTCTCGACCTTATTGCCTTTGATGTCGTAAGCGACGACCTCGACAAGTACGTGCTTGTTTTCAGAAAGCTTGCCATCAATACTTGATAGTTTCGCAACCTCGGTGCGAACTCGCCGAACAGGACCAACTAACCCATCGCGACTGCGATCAGTTTCGACCACATTCGCGTTGGAAACCGGCTGGCTTCCCGCCTTGGCTGTAAGGTTTGATTGAGCACTTGCTATAACGCATAGAGCAAGGAGACAAAGAGTAGTGTGGCAGAATTTACTGATCAATCTAAGCATGGTTTTCTCCGTAAAATTCGCTGAGGCAGGCCAATTCTGGAAAGACGAACAAGTGAGGCGGGCACTGAGGCAAATCCGTCAGCCGCCCGACAGACCCTTGCCATAATATGTCGGTTAAACCATGTTTGTCTAGGGCCAACTTAGGAAAATTAGCGAGCGGGAGAGGTTGGAGGTGGGTTTTTGCTTTCGGCGAGTACAGAAACGATGCGGTCGATCAGTCGCATACCGCCCGGTTTGCCCACAAAATCATTGGAAATTATCGAAAATGCCAGGATCTGACCATCACCCCCAATCACAAATCCCGAGAGAGCGTTATCGTAGGTCAACAATCCCGTTTTGGCCTGAACCTTTCCAGAATGCTCTTGAAGTCTGCCCACCAGTGTTCCATCCGTACCCGCGATCGGCAAGGAATCCGTAAAAACCTAGGCGGAGTTGGTGCGTCTAATGGCAGCCAATAATCCTGCTGCCGCTTCCGGAGTCACGAGATCAAGTCGTGAGAGGCCTGAGCCATCGTGTATGGCAACTCCGGCGGTGGGAACTCCAGCACGATCCAGCCAAAGCTTGATCAAAACCGCACCAGCCTCTTCGTCGCCGCGCTCTCTTCCCTTGGGTGGGACCGAAGTGAGCATTCCAGCGCGCTCATGTCCAAGGGTTCGCAACAACAACTCGGCGTACAGGTT
>DASROI010000103.1:0-22813 GCA_035646955.1 Pyrinomonadaceae bacterium | reverse complement strand
GGGTACATCGAGCAGACTCTTCACAAGCGATGTCAGCCATTTGATGGGACTTCGATTGATGAGTTGGAATCTCTCTGGCAGGAAGCTAAGAAAAGTAAGTAGGGGTATTGGTCTTTGATCTTAGGTCTTTGATCTTGGTCTTTGATCTTTGGTTCATGGGCCTCGCCCCAATGTTGGTTTCCGGTAGGCCAAAGGTCAAAGACCTAAGATCTAAAACCTAAGACCCACCATTCACTAACCTCAGTCATTGATCCGCAGTGAACTAAACACAGTCTGGAATGCCCCATCAAAGTTACGCTCACCCTGGGGTGACACTGCGATCGCATAGAACAGCTGACCGTTGCGCAACTGAGTCGTAACCAGTCGAACGCTTTCAGCGCGCCCCGTCGCCTCGTTCACGTTCCTCAACGTGGCCGCCAGTGCTGTTCGTCCAGATAGTGTCGTGCGTTGGTAGTTGCTATTCATTCGCAAGCCTGAATTTCCCTGCGACAAACTACTGATGAAGTCGTCAGTAGCACGCTGAAGATTCCCATTGCTGGCCTGCGCCACACCAAAATTAACACCATGGGTGAATACCGGCTGGCCATTGTATTGACCGTAACCGCCCTCCGGCACGAACCAAACTGAACTGCCATCCCCAATCTGCCGCCAGTTGCTGGGAACACCAACCTGTACGCCACCGTTGAAGATCGTGTAGCTCTGATAACGACTCGATGGATAATCAACCCGGCCTGACGGTACGTTGTTGGGATAGTTGCCGGTTGTTTCGCCGGCGGGATAACGCTGTCCGGCCCGCGCAATTTCGGCCATAGATTGAGCTCGCGGATAACCACGCAAACGCTCCTGGATTCCAGCGAAGTCTCGCGAATAGTTTCCCCCATTATTGATTCGCAGCATGTCAGCTTCGCGATTGATACGAGCATAGCGATCGTTCGGGCTCGGGTGATCGCTCAAAAAGCCTCCACCACCACCGCCCTGTTGTTCGATAGTGCGAAACATGCTGGCCAGATCATGCGGGTCGTATCCGGCGTTAGCCATGATCTGCGCCCCGAGCACATCCGCCTCGGTCTCATACTCACGGCTAAACTTGAGCAGGTAAACCGCAAACGGAGCCTGGGCCAACTGGCCCAACCCTGGACCACCAAGAATCGTTCCTGCTATGCCGGCGATTCCGCCGAGGATGCTATATTTCTGTCCCTTCGTTGCCTGCGCCGTACCATGCCGCAAAGCGACGTGACTAATTTCGTGGGCCATCACACCCGCCATCTCGCCTTCATTACGGGCTGACTGAATCATGCCGCGATTCACGTACATTGGACCACCCGGCAGGGCAAATGCATTTATGTCACTCGCATTTACAACTTTGAAGTAGTAACGGAATTCTGGATGTTGAAACTGATTTGGTATTGAGCGAACAAGACGGTCGCCAACTCGGGCCACGTAACTTCGCACAGTCTCATCATTCAACAACGGAAACTGTTGCTCCGCTTCCTGAGCTGCTTGTCGGCCCAGTTTTATATCGTCCTGAACACTGTACTTGTTGCTGTGATACTTAATTTGGGTCTGGGCAACCGCCGTAATCGGCATCGAAAAAACCGCGACCAGCGCCACCCATGCAATAAACCTGCTTTGTTTGATCATCCTGACCTCCAGCATTACCAGATCGTTTCTGATGTCTCTCTTTTGATGATGTACCTGGCAGCGAGTTTGCCAATCCGTCCGTAACCCTTTTGGCACGGGGTTGCACCAAATCGCAACACAAAGTTGAGTTATCAGAACTGTTTTGCGTCGCGGCGCTCGCTCTGAAGGCTGCGAATCAGCCCCCGCGATTACTTATGCAACGAAAATGCCAGTGAGGGATTAAACCTGCTTTCGGGGCTCGATATGCTGGTTAAACCATTGAGCCGCTTCAGCAACTGGCTCAATCCGGTTAGTGCCGCCACGCCACACTTTAATCATAGAGATTATCAGGAACGCGAAAGAGAGAATTCCAAACAGGGTCCCTCCGATGGAGCTGCCCGTAATGGCGTGAATCGCCGAAAAGATCGTTTGAACAATCAGGATGGCAATATGAAGTGCAATTGCTTGCGAAGCGTGAAAGCGAACTTTGACTTCTTTTCGAGGAACCAAAAACAACTCTAACAGCGATACAACAAGTCCGATATACGATGGCGTGTACGCCAGCATCGTCGCCCATCGCTCTGGGATTCCAAAGCCTGCGACCGGGTGCGCGGGCGAATTACTGTACATTGGAGGCTGGTATGGACTGCCTGTGTATTGCTGCTTAGCCGGTGGTGCATATGTCGGCGGGACGAATACTGACGGATACGGCGCTTCGAGAGGAGCACCGTCATAGCGTCGCGTAGGGGCCTCAGAGTAAACATTCTTTCGTGAGCTTTCCTCCTGGGCTCCGCCTACCTTCTGAGTCGGTCCCTTAACCGGCTGGGTCCGAACGCCACTACCCTCGTCACCCCAGCTTTCCGACGACTTGCGTTCAACATCGGGATCCAGAGGATTTGTGTCGTATTTGTTCTTGTTACTTTCCATTCTGTCACTCAGCCAACGTTTAATCTTACTCGTCAGTGATCACATACTCAACTGGATGCCAACTCCGCTCACGCTCAGAAATACGAAATGCCTTAACCACAGGTTTCTCGCCTCCCAGGCCAACAATCAAATATGTCGCGTCAGGATAATATGCAAGACGTACGTCAGTCTCGGAGGGGCTCGGATTGGTGGCCCCGGGATGAGAGTGGTAAATAGCTAACAATTCCTCACCTCGTTCTCGCATTTGCCGCTGGGCAGCAAACAAGTCCTCAGGCGCCGCTTCATACCCTGTCTCGGGATTAGATGTGACGTTGCGCAGTTTGTAGATACTCTGAGCCTGGATCGAGCTAGTCCCACCTAGCAATCCGCAACATTCAGCTGGTGCAGCTTCGCGCGCATGGTCCACCAGAACGAGAAGGTGTTCGCGACGGATTTGAAGGGCCACCATGCGTAGTTAGTTTACGCCATTGCGTTGCGATTTCAGACCTTAATTTTCGATTTTTTGACGGTTTTCCAGCTGGAGGCTAACCAAATGGCCGGTCATACGAAGAGGGATCGTGAACACCCTGAAGGCACTCACTATGAATCCTGAGGCCACAACAAACAGGAAGATACCCAGGATGATCCATTCATCATAGCCGAGAAACGAGGGAGAGCTATCGGTAACAGGTACGCATGAAGGAAACTGGTGAGCTGCCTCTTCACAAGCCTTGTAGGAAAGAAGAAAGAGGTTTGAGCCGATGAAGAGCAGAACTCGGACCGAACCTCCGTGTGTCATGTGAATTTAGACAACTAGAAGGCGTTTCAGTTCCGTGATTTTCGAGGCTAATTAATCTTGAACTATCCTCAAATGCAGCTCGTCGAGTTGACGTGGATCTACCTCCCCAGGCGCGTCGATCATGAGATCGGCAGCTGATGCCGTCTTTGGGAACGCAATAACATCACGCATGTTGTCAGTGCCAGCCAATACCATCATCAAGCGGTCGATACCAGGAGCGATTCCACCGTGCGGCGGAGTTCCATACTCGAGCGCGTCGAGAAAGAAGCCAAACCTTTCACGCGCCTCTTCGGTTGTCATCCCGAGTGCTTTGAATACAAGGCGCTGAACATCACGTCGGTGAATACGGATTGATCCGCTAGCCATCTCGACACCATTTATCACAGGGTCATAAGCCTTAGTCCGGATCTTCGCCAGTAACTCTGTCTCCCCACCCTCAACTGCTCGCTCGAGGAGATTGAGATCGTCATCCACCGGTGAAGTAAATGGATGGTGCATCGAATAATAGCGTCCATCTTCTTCGTGGTACTCGAACATTGGAAACTCCGTTACCCACAAAGGCGCATAGACGTTCCGAGGAATTAACTGCTCGCGTTTGGCAACCTCATTGCGGAGAGCTCCCAAACTGGCCGCCACTACCTTTGGCTTGCCAGAAACAATTAAGACTGCATCGTTCGATGAAGCACCTGCTGACTGCGCGATCCTTCCTACAACGTCAGGGCCAAGCGCTTTTAAAAGTGAAGACGACAGCTCATCACCCAACTTTATCCACGCCAGTGCACTAGCGCCGTACCGTCGCACAAATTCCTGCAAGTCATCCAGAACTTTTCGAGAGAGGCTGGCGCCACCGGGAACAACCAGGGCTTTAATATGTCCGCCGGCTGCAAGCGCTGCGGCAAACGGAGGAAACTCAGTCTCAGTCAAAACCGCACTGACGTCCTGTAACTCGAGCCCTTTGATCCTTAAGTCCGGTTTATCAGAGCCAAAGCGTCTCATCGCTTCTTCGAAAGTGAGACGAGGAAAAGGCGCGGGCAACTCGACGTCAATCAATTTGAAAACGCTGGCGAACAATCCTTCGATTAGGGTGTACACCTGGTTGAGCGTAGCAAAACTCAACTCGACGTCGAGTTGGGTAAACTCAGGCTGACGGTCAGCTCTTAAATCCTCGTCACGGAAGCAATGCGCAATCTGAAAATACTTATCTAAACCTCCGATCATGCACAGTTGCTTGAAAAGCTGTGGCGATTGTGGAAGAGCAAAAAATTTACCCGGCTGAATTCTCGAGGGAACGATGTAGTCGCGAGCGCCTTCCGGGGTTGATTTGATCAAGATCGGCGTTTCAATTTCTGTGAAGCCCTGGGCACTCATGTAACGACGAATTTCGGTGACAACCCGATGTCTCAGACGAAGATTAGCCTGCAACTGCGGCCGCCGAAGGTCCAGGTAGCGAAACTTTAAACGAAGGTCCTCGCTTGCCAGAGCTTCGGGAGAAGCATCGAGTTGAAACGGCGGAGTGCGAGCGTCGTTCAAGAGAAATAATTCGCGCGCGTGAACCTCGACATCGCCGGTTAGAAGTTTTGGATTTCGAGTGTTCTCGTCACGTGGAACAACTTCGCCCTTAAGAGCGATCACGTACTCGCTTCTCAGATCTTTCGCCTTGGTATGAGCGTCGACAGCAGAGTCAGCATTAAAAACGACTTGAGTAATTCCGTCGCGGTCGCGCAGATCCACGAAGGTCAGATCGCCAAAGTCACGACGTTTTGCCACCCAACCCATCAACAAAACTTGTTTACCGATGTCGCTCGCTCGCAGCTGTCCACACGAATGGGTGCGCTCGAGATCTCCTAGATTATCCAACATTAAAATATGTGTTCCATTTCGTACCGATTAAGGGTCAATTATCAGTTGATATTTGATTTACAAACTCCGCGAAATCGGAATTTTTAAAAATCAAATCATAAACCTTCTCACTCTTGCGCAATCTCCAGCCGATTACCACCCGGGTCGCGAACGTAGAATCTGGTCCAACCGGGTGTGGGAATATCATCCGGCAAAATTTCGACTCCAGCTTCCCGAAACTTACTTTCCGCCGCAGCCAGATCGGCGACCGTGTAACACACGTGACGTTTACTGATACAGTCAGCGTCCAATCCATCCTCAATTGAAAGATGTAACTGCATTGGGCCAAGTTGATACCAGGCACCACCACGACCCTTTGATTCGGCAGGTTTCGGAACTTCTGTTAGGCCCATGACTACGCCGTAAAATTGTTTCGCAGCGGTTTCCAGGGACGTTGGTACAGTTACATTTACATGATGTATTTTCGCGTTCATAACTCAGATCTTATGACTTATTGTCTGTCTCTTTCGCAAAAGTCATCGCCGCTTCCATTCGATCTTGACCTACCGCTTTACCCTGCTGCAGATATTGATTGAAGGCCGCTGACTTGTTCTTCGGAATACTTAGCGATCTCCACTCACTGGAGCGAAAATGCTTGGCGAGAAAAACAATCTGACCGATGTGATACGCGTAATGTGTCAGCTGCCGGTTGATTGCTTTAACGATAGTGTGTTCTTCACCTCGAATCGACACCGTCTTCTCAAAATCATCAAGTTGCAACGGCTCTACCGCAGTGAAGAGAGCGTTCCACCCGCGCTCCCAGTAGTCAATTAACTCGTCTTTATCTCTTGACTCGATAACAAACTCCATGTCTCGATTCCGAGTTGGTTTCTCCCCATCTGTGGTAAGAAAGTCGGTCCAGCGCGACAACATATTGCCCGCCATATGCTTCATGACAATAGCGATACTATTTGACTCGTCATCTATCGTGACGAATAGCTCATCATCATTTACCTGCGCGATGGCTTTGTCCGCCATCTTCTTATAAGCCCTGAATGACGTGATTGAATCACTTATATAATCTTTCACTATATCGTCAGACGACATAATTGCAGCTCCTTTCCAAACATTAGACCGCTCTCATCATAGCTGTGTCCAGTTCGGCTCGTTTGTACGTCCGTTGCTCGCCTGTGCTCATATCCTTAATAGCGACTTCTCCTTTTTCTCGCTCGTCATCTCCGAGCAAGGCTACTAAAGGAATGCCTCGAGAAGACGCATATTTGAATTGTTTCCCAAGCTTATCGGCTTCGGGATAGAGGTCGACTCGCAATCCGATTGTCCGTAACTCACGCGCCAGACGGATCGAGTCGGCAACCGAATCCTCATTCCAAATCGCGACCATAATATCGGCAGGTGAAGTTCCAAGTTCAGCCGGAAACATTCCTCGCTCTGACATTACAACTAGAATTCGTTCCAGCCCGAGCGAGAAGCCGCACGCCGGGACATCCTGGCCCGAAAACATCCCGACGAGATTATCGTATCGACCGCCACCGCCCAGACTTCCCGGCAGGTCCTTAACATTAATCTCCATGATCGCGCCGGTGTAGTACGAAAGGCCCCGGGCTAAGCTTGGGTCGATCTTTAAGCGCGAACTAATACCCGAAGCTTCTCCGTAATCAAGGATCGATTGCAATTCGGCAACTCCCTGAGCGCCAAGCTCGTTACTACCCACGAACTCAACCAGGCGACCGATCACAGCCTGGTTAAATGATCGCTGTTTGCGTTCCTGGTCCTCTCCCGCCACGATCTCAGCAGCATGGTCCAACTCATTGAGTTCTGCAAAAAAGTTGAGCAACCGCTCGCCGCTCGTCTCCGCAATAGCCCTGGACTCAAATTCTTTCTGTACTCCTTCCCGGCCAATCTTATCCAGCTTATCGAGAGCAACTAACGCGACGTCGTGCTTATCAAGTGGGACCCCGCTTACTGCAAGAATTCCTGTAAGAACTTTTCGATGATTCACTCGGATACAAAAATCATTGAATCCCAGCCGCACAAGAACATCGTTGGCAGCAGCACAGATTTCTGACTCGACAGATACAGATCGCGAACCAAGGACATCAACGTCACATTGAAAAAATTCGCGAAATCGCCCGCGGGCAGGTCGATCGGCACGCCACACGGGCTGAATCTGATAACGTTTGAAGAACTTTGGTAGCTTGTCGCGATACTCAGCTACGACTCTTGCCAGGGGAACAGTCAAATCGTACCGCAGAGCAAGATCTGCCTCTCCAGTACTTTCATGCACACCGCGTTTCAGTATTTTGAAGATCAGCTGATTGCCTTCTTCGCCGTACTTGCCCGTGAGGGTCTCGATGTTTTCGACTGCTGGAGTTTCCAACGGTTCGAAGCCATATTTCTCGTATATCTCTTTTATTACCCGAATGACGAACTCGCGTTTACGCACCTCATCGGGTAAGAAATCGCGCATTCCTCGCGCTGGTTGTGTTTTCGCAGAAGCCATTACTTAAACCAGGAAAAGCCGCCGTAGATCACAAACTGGTTGAGTCCACGGTTGGATCCGGACGTATCTCCATTGGAGATGTGATGAAACCTGAGACCGATCGTAACTGCTCTACGCTCGGAAGTGAAAATGCGGACGCCTCCACCGGCCTCGCCAACGAACGCAAAATGGCCGGCATCTTCAATCGACACCGACTTATTAAAAACCAGTAGACCTCCATTGACATGCACAAATGGGTGAATTTTACTGCTATTAAGAAAATCGAGTTGCAACCCAAGAGGAGTAACACCAGCTCCGTAAAGCGGTTTCCCTGTTCAAAGTAGTTACTCCGCCGACCGTGGTGCGCGAAACTATGTCCCCAGTCGCAATTGCAAGCGGAATCGCATCGAGGGTGTGTTGAAGCGCAAGGCTATCATTCGCAGCCAGTGTTCGACCATATTTGAAAGCCGCCACGAAAAACTTTCGTTCGGCGGCCTCGTCTTCATGTAAGCCCCCAAACGCGGTAGTTGCCTTGGGCGAGAATCCGGCCCAAAAGCCGAACTCATTATCACCTCTCTCAAGTCTATATGGATTTTCGGACTTGGGCATGGCGGGCACTGCTGCTGTTTCGTTAGCTAAAGGGTCGGTGGCGCTTTCAGCTAAAACAAACGGCACATTAGCGAGCATAAACAAAAAGGTAAACAAAACTCTCGGCCAAAGTTTCATGTGGGCGGCTGTCCTTATTTAGGGAATGAGATGGCTTGGTCTAACCCGAGTAGCCCGTAGTGTTCTGTCTTTGCTTATCCGCGGCACTCTTCTTGAAGATACTCTCGGGTGTAATCAACATAGTTCTTCCAAAAACTGGAGAGCCCCAGCACTTCGTCGTCAGTTAGTTCACGTTTTACCCTTGCCGGAAACCCCATCACAAGTGAGCGGGGCGGGATGACAGTACCTGGACTAACGAGTGAACCTGCTGCGACTAACGAGTCTGCGCCAATTCGCACGTCGTCCAACAAGATCGACCCGATTCCAACCAAACAGCCACGCTCAACATAGCAACCATGTAGGGTAACGCTATGGCCCACCGTAACTTCCGACTCCAGGATTGTCGGATGCGAGCCATTGCGCACATGAATTACCGAGTTGTCCTGAACATTCGAGCGATCGCCAATACGTATGAAATGGATGTCTCCTCGAATGGTACAGTTACACCAGATGGAACTCTCCTCACCAAGATGCACGTCACCGATTACCTGGGCACTTGGGTCCACAAAAGCTGTGGGATGGATCTGTGGGTGGAGACCACGAAACGGTCTAATCATAATTTGGCAGATAGTAGCATGTGCAAAGGTCAGTATCGATGCGCAGTAGATGTTACCTACTAAACAGTAATGGTTTTTTTCTGCAACCTGCCGTGTCTGTGCTACATTCAGGACTGATGTCCCGACGACGAATCCCGCTCATTTCGCTGGCTGCCGTCATGCTTCTCGCGGCATGTGGTGGACCACTATTTAAGGTCAAGCCGGCGGCAGATCTGCCGCCGCTTCCGTCAACGTCAAAGAGCGTCGAAGGGGGCGGAATAAAAATGCGGGTTGCCCCCTTGTTGACTGACGAACAGAGTCAGGAGCTGTTTGAAGCTAATCTGCCTGCCAGCGGGATCCTGCCACTCAGGGTTGAACTCGTGTTTCCCAGCGAAGTCGCTGTTGATCCTCGAAAAGTAAAATTCCGGCTGAGCGACTCCCAGAATCATGAATGGAAGCTGCTTTCGACAAAGAAAGCCGTAAAGCGAATTATGAACGCCGAAGAGATTAAGCTTTACAATCCGCACTCTAAGAAGCAATTCGAGAGCGACTTTGGAGCTTACGATCTCGACCTTAAGACTCCCCTTTCCCCATCAACACTCGAGCGCCGAGGCTTCCTATTTTTTGAAACTCCAAAGAAAGTTCCGGTCGAAAAAACTAGTTTGACCTTGAGTGTCGAGCGCCTGCCGGCACCTTTGACGGTGACCGTAAATTGAATTGCTCTTAATGGTTTGGAAAAAACTCGATCTTGGTGAGTATCGAGCGGAGAGTACAGTAGCGCGAGCGCAGCGATCGGATGGTACAGTCAGCGAAACGTTCATCAAGGCCTGGGCGTAAAGTTTGGCTGTACCATCCGGTCGCTACGCTCGCGGCACTGTACCGTCGGCATGTTACCGTTGTGTAAAGCGGCTCTTAATGGACTGGGCGCATAGATTCGATTTAACAAAGCGTCGCCGGACCGGCGCACTCCAACGTGACAAACTTTCATCGTCGCAATTTTCTGAAAGGCGCAATGGCGACCGGGGCGTTACTGTCTGCAACTCGGTCACGCAGTTTTGCCTTTAATGATGCTCGACACTTTGCACCAGTCAAAGTGTCACGGGATCGGGTTATTCGCGAAGTGGTTGGTCTCAGACCGTACCGGCCCGGCGGGTTTGTCGTCGAGGCAACCAGGCTCGGCAATAAGCTTCTGGTCCATAATTATGGGCACGGCGGAGCGGGGATAACGCTCTCCTGGGGTACGGCATCACTTGCTGTTGACCTACTCCGAGACTATTCAGCAGTTGGTAGGACTCACCGCTTCGCTGTAATCGGCTGCGGCGTCAATGGCCTTTCGACAGCACGCCTGCTTCAGCGTCGCTATCAGCATGGACCAAGAACAGTCACAATTTACTCAAAGGCTCTGCCCCCGGACACGACTTCAAATATTGCCGGTGGTCATTGGGCGCCAACCTCTGCCTTCGACGCAGTGACAGCTACCGCTCGTTTCAAGGAACAATTTTTCAGCGCTTGCAAGATTTCTAACCGGGCTTTTCAACTGCTGGTGGGCCACGAATATTCAGTCCGTTGGATCGACACATTTGAGTTGCTGCAAGATCAGGCGTCTCTTCAACGACCGCTTCCGGGAGGAGATGAGCTCTATCCTAATCGCCAAATTCATAACGATCCGGATCACTTCTTCGGGTTTCCTTTCGCCAGGCAATACAACACGATGTTGATCGAACCGCAAGCCTATCTCAATGCTCTCTTACGCGACTTCTACATCGCGGGCGGTAGGTTAGTCGTGCAGGACTTTCGCAGTCGACAAGAATTAATCCGACTACCAGAGCCGGTGATCTTCAACTGTACTGGTTTGGGCGCGCGTGATTTGTTTGAAGATAACAACCTGAGTCCAGTAAGAGGCCAGCTTGAAATCCTCTTGCCGCAACCCGAAATTGATTACAGCTATTTGAGCAGCGGGTATATGTTTCCGCGTAGTGACGGAATCGTTTTGGGCGGAACATTTGATCACGACGACTGGTCTCTCGCGCCGGACCCGGAACAAGCTGCGTGGATACTGGAAACTCACAGCGACATCATGAAAAACCTGAAGCAGTCGTAAGAGAAACTCTGCATCCTCTGCGAGATCTCGGCGTCTCTCTGCGTCAGTCTGGCGGCAAAGATTCGGCAACGCAGAAACGCGCTGAGATCTCCCAGAGAAACGCCGTGTATTTTCAAAGCAATGCGACGTAAACTGCAGCTAACTCTAAGCTTAACAACTATTAACATCACAGACACATCTATGTGTCATCCTCACCCGAAACTATGTTGCTGTAGTAGTCGTACAATCTGCCGTAGCCTTCACTGCCAAAATTCGGGTACAGCCCTTTCGGCTATTTGCCTTCGACGTTGACGCCAGTGATAATCAAAAGGCTCCGACAAAAAAACTGTATATATAAAAATTCCGATGAGATACGCGATTCGTCGTTGCACTTTTTTAGTTGTGGCCCAATTCTTCCTGTCTGTGGTGCTAACAGGCTGTGCGAATAAGGCTGCCCAACTGCCATTCGAACGGCCGCCTGCACCCGTCTCAGTATCAACTGCAGTTGCACAAGACGTGCCCACCTACATTGATGCCATAGGAAAGACTGCGGCACGCGAAGTTGTCTCCATTCAACCTCAGGTGTCGGGTCGTATTACGAAAATACACTTTACAGATGGCGCCAATGTGAAAAAAGGCGACCTACTGTTCACGATTGATCCAAGACCGTTTGAAGCAAATCTTCGGCAGGCTGAAGCCAAGGTCTCACAGGATATCGCTTTGAAAAAACAAGCCGAAGCCAATCTAGCGTCAGAGATAGCCAAGGCAAATTGGGGAAAGGTCCAGGTCAGCCGTTACGGCAGACTTGTTGAACAAGGAGTCGTTTCACAGGAACAGTACGGAGAGCTTCGAGCTACGCAAAACTCACTTGACGCAAATGTCGTTAATGCTCGAGCAGCAGTCAACAGCGCGGATGAGAGTATTAAGGTGGATACGGCTGCAGTCGAATCTGCCAAGGTTCAACTTAGCTACTGCACAATTCGATCACCAATTGATGGACGAGCTGGCCAGCGACTTGTTGATATAGGTAACGTTGTCAATCCGGGTAGCAGCTCTAACAACAGCACTTCCAGCAGCAGTAACCCAGCAACCGGTTCGTTGCTGGTAATTGAACGAATCGATCCAATCTACGCAGATTTCACCATCTCTCAGAATAATCTCGCGCAAGTTCAACAACAGATGAGAGCGAATCGGCTAACCGCTGAGGTTCGGCTCCCGGATGATCCGGCAAACCCAGTGCTCGGACAACTTACTTTTCTGAATAACTCAGTCGAGGATACAACCGGCACTGTGAGTCTGCGCGCTACCGTTCCAAACTCGGACCATCGTTTCTGGCCTGGACGGTTTGTAAACGTTCGGCTGGTCTTAAACACGATACATCAAGCAGTTCTGATTCCAACTACCGCACCGCAGATGGCGGCGAACGGATCGTTTGTGTACGTCGTCAAACAAGATTCGACAGCAGAACAACGACGGTAACGCTGGGCCAACGTCAGGGTGATCTAATCGTCGTGGAAAGTGGTGTAACCGCCGGTGAACAGGTCGTCACCGCCGGTCAGTTAGGCGTAACCCCGAATGGGAAGGTCAGGGTCGAGGCCCCGGCAGCGACTAACGCTACTGCAACGCAAGCTCAGTAATGAATTTATCTGAACCATTCATCAGGCGTCCTGTCATGACAGCTGTCTTGACGCTCTCGGTAGTCCTGTTCGGAATACTGAGTTACCAACGGCTGCCTGTTAATGATCTGCCGCAAGTAGACTATCCAGTCATCCAGGTTCAGGTGGGCTATCCCGGCGCAAGTCCCGACACGATCGCCAACAACATCGCCACGCCGCTTGAACGTCAATTCATGCAGATCAACGGACTTGAAGTGGTTACCTCCTCGAGTAAACAGGGGGTGGCGACTTTCACGTTGCAATTTGCTCTTGAGAAAAGTATTGATGCAGCTGCCACCGATGTACAAACGGCGATCTCCCAGGCCATTAGTAGTTTGCCGGCTGACTTACCATCACCGCCAACATACTCCAAGACGAATCCCAATGATCAGCCGATCATGTATATCGCGCTCACCAGCGATTCCGTAACGCCGGGTCAACTTTACGATTATGCGAGCACCCAGGTAGGCCAACGGATGAGCATCCTACCGGGTGTTTCGCAGGTCAACGTCTATGGAACAAAATCGGCGATCCGGATCAAGGCGAACCCGTCGGCCATGTGGGCGCGCAAAATCTCCATTGATGATCTAAGTAACGCTATTAAGAGCGGAACGAGTTATACAGGAGCCGGACAGCTTGATAGCGGTTCAGGTACCGCTATTTTGCGACCTCAAGGTCAACTCGAAACTGCAGAGCAATATAGCAATCTGATTGTGGGCGGAACTGGAAACGCCCCTGTTTACCTGCGAGATGTGGCCGAGGTTAAAGAGTCGGTCCAGGACGAACGCATCAACATGCGTTTTTGGGTCCGAGGAATCAAAGTTCCGTCCGCTACTGTGATTGTTGCAGTTAACAGGCGGGCAGGGGCCAATGCAGTAGAAGTGGCGAGTAGCATCAGGCAAATGCTTCCTCAGCTAAGTACTGAACTCCCCGGATCGATTCGCATCACACCAATCTATGACAGGTCGTTGAGTATCGTTCACTCCGTAGCTGATGTGCAGATGACGCTCATTATCGCGTTTGTGCTAGTCGTCATAGTCATCTTCGCATTTCTAGGTCGAGCCACCGACACACTAATTCCGACAGTTGCTCTGCCGTTGTCCCTACTTATTACGTTCATGGCAATGCACGCGCTCGGGTACAGTCTCGATAATTTGTCGTTGATGGCCTTGACGCTGGCAATTGGATTTCTCGTTGATGACGCTATCGTGTTTCTCGAAAACACCGTGCGTAGAATGGAGCACGGAGAACAGCCCTACGAAGCGGCGATCAATAGCGCGAAAGAGATCAGCTTCACGATCATGTCGATGACGATCTCGCTGGCGGCGGTATTTATCCCGCTCGTGTTCATGAGCGGTCTTGTAGGTCGTATTTTTCGTGAGTTTGCAGTCACCATCGTAATCGCAATCTTTGCTTCAGGTCTGGTTTCACTCACGCTGACTCCGCTAATGTGCGCTCGACTGTTGAAGGCCCGCGGGGAAGGCAGCAAGCGCACCTGGATGGAGAGAGTAATTGGAGGTATTGAAAAACGAGTTCTCTATCTATACGGAGGTTCGCTCTGGTGGTTCCTGAAACACCGTTGGGTGTCCCCCGTCATCTGGGCGATCTGTTTAGCTGGCACCATCTGGTTATTTATCCTGGTGCCCAAAGCTTTCCTGCCTCCAGGGGATAGCAGCGTGATTTTTGGAGCTTTCATCGCGCGCGAAGGTTCGTCGCCCGCGCAGATGAGAGAGCTCCAAAATCGCGTCGACGAGACACTGCATCAAGACGAGAATGTCATTACAGATTTCACTTTGACTGGCGCCACTGGATTTCTGGCCTCAAACCAGGGCATCACTTTCACGTTTATCAAACCGCCCGAAGAGCGCAAGCCTATCCCTGAAGTAACCGCAGAGTTGATGGGTAGACTCAACTCGATTCCTGGTGTCTTCTCATTTCTGAGACCTTTCCCAGTACTTGAGATCAGCACTGGTGTTACTAGCCAACAGCAGGGCCAATATGCGTTCGCCGTGTCCGGAGCGAATCCCAGTGAGGTCTACGATGTGAGCCAGAAATTGATGGCCAAGTTGATGACCTATCCTGGATTTCTGACTGTTTCTTCCGACTACTATCACAACACGCCAAACGTCAATATTGATCTTCGACGAGATCAGGCGAAGACTTATGGAGTTTCGGAAGCTCGCATTCTCTCGCTCCTCCGAAATGCCTACTCGCAAAATTATCTTTACCTGATTAAAAAGCCCGAAGATCAGTATCAGGTCATCCTGGAAATTGAGGACGAGGCTCGATCAAATCCCGAGGATCTGGCCCAGCTATACATCAGGTCTGACGATGGTCAACGACTTGTTCCACTCGGTGAACTCGTAACCTGGAAAACAACACTTGGCCCACAAACGGTCAACCATTTAAACCAGTTCACCAGTGTGACGTTGTTTTTCAATTTAAAGCCTGGCGTCGCCTTGGGTGATGCTACAAATTTCATCTCTAAATCAGCGGCCGAAGTCGTTCCTCCAAGCGTTCGTGGCGAACTTGTGGGTGAGGCGCAGACGTTTTCCAGCACGGTTACGAGCCTGACTTTTTTGATGGCGCTCGCGGTGTTTGTCATGTACGTAATTCTGGCAATTCTCTATGAAAGTTACGTGCATCCATTGACAGTACTTTCAACCCTACCAACTGCGCTCGTCGGAGGATTGTTGACGTTGCTGCTGTTTAGTCAGGAGGCGTCGCTTTACGCCTTTGTCGGAATGTTTATGTTGATGGGTATCGTGAAGAAAAACGGAATCATGATCGTCGACTTCGCCCGGCAACGAGTTGAGGCTGGCGAAACCGCGGAGCAGGCAATTCACGATGCGAGTATGGATCGCTTCCGACCGATATTGATGACAACACTGGCCGCTGTCTTCGGCGCGCTACCTATCGCACTTGGTTTCGGAGCTGATGGGGCGTCACGCCGCCCGCTTGGATTGGTGGTGGTAGGTGGTTTGATCATCTCGCAATTCATCACGCTGTACATTACTCCGGTGATTTATCTCTATCTCGAACGCTTCCAGGAGAATGTCCTGGACCGCAGCGCTTTTTTTGGTTCACGCAAAACTCGCAAGGGAACGCCTACTCATACCCCGTCCGACGTGCCAGCTGGCGACTAAGAATCGATCTAACTCCGTGCTTTCGTCACATCAAAATAGTATCCACCGATTTCAACAGATTTTTCTGTTTAAGAGATTCCCTAATTACAACTAAAGTGATATAACGCCGGCGTCCAATCTCTTTCTCACGGAGACTATTATGAAATTCGATACCTCACGCGCATTGGAATTACTTCGCCTTGGCACTGGCATTACCGATGCCACCTTTAGAGAAGGGCAATTAGCTGCCATTCAACATATCGTCGAAGGACGCGGGAGACTGCTCGTCGTCCAAAAAACCGGTTGGGGCAAAAGCATCGTCTACTTTATCGCGACGCGGATTTTGCGCGATACCGGTTTGGGACCAGCCCTCTTAATCTCCCCTCTGCTCGCATTGATGCGCAATCAGATTAAAGCGGCTGAGCGAATGGGCGTGCAAGCTACAAGCATAACTTCAGACAATCAAGGCGACTGGGAACCAATTGAGAACTGCATTCGGCGAAATCAGGTTGACATCCTCCTTATTTCACCTGAGCGTTTGGCGAATGAGCATTTTAAGCAGAAAGTCCTGGACGAAATCTCCGCTCGCATTTCCCTACTGGTGATTGATGAAGCTCATTGTATTTCAGATTGGGGGCACGATTTTCGGCCCCATTACCGGTTACTCGAGCGCATCGCACGGACCCTTCCACCAAATCTTCGTTTGCTGGCGACAACGGCTACCGCCAACGATAGAGTGATGAAAGATCTCTCTGAGGTGCTTGGACCACAGCTCGAAATATCTCGTGGGGATCTAAATCGTCCTTCGCTGAGGTTGCAAACTATTAGGCTGCCGGATCAGGCGGAACGATTAGCCTGGCTAGCTCAACATGTTCCAAACCTTCAGGGGAGTGGAATAATCTACACGCTCACGGTTCGCGATGCTGAACAGGTAGCAGAATGGCTTCAAACGCGCCAAATAAATGTTGAAGCATATACTGGCGAAACGGGCGAACGTCGGCCTGAACTTGAAGAAGCGTTATTAGAAAATAAGGTAAAGGCTCTGGTTGCAACGACCGCACTTGGCATGGGCTTCGACAAACCAGATTTATCGTTCGTTATTCACTATCAAGCACCCGGCTCAGTTGTCGCTTACTACCAGCAGGTGGGTCGTGCCGGGCGGGCTTTGAAGTCAGCGTACGGCATCCTGCTTAGCGGAAAAGAAGACTCGGAAATTACTAATTACTTTATTGAGAGTGCTTTTCCGACTCGAAAAGAAGCTGAGGAAGTTTTTAATGCTCTTGAAAAAGAGCCGCGAGGATTATCAACATACGGATTGATGTCCCGCGTTAACCTCAGCTCCGGGCGAATTCAAAAGACGATCGATCTTCTGTCGCTGGAATCCCCGGCACCCATCGCAAAATCGGGAACAAAATGGCACCTGACATCGGCGAAACTAAATGATTCGTTTTGGGAACGAGCTCAACGACTGACGGACTTGAGGCGCGCCGAACGTGACGAAATGCAGCGTTACGTAACTCAACAATTCGGTCACATGGAGTTTCTCATTCGGTCTTTGGATGGAGATCCGTCGAATCTCCGAAGCGCGAACCTGCCTGCACTGCCGGTTGCTGTGGACCAGCAGTTAGTTCGCGACGCAATCGAATTTCTTCGGCGCACAAACTTGCCTATTACGCCCCGAACCCAATGGCCGGTAGGTGGTTTGAGCGGGTATAACGTCAAAGGGAAGATCTCTCCTGAACACCAGTTCAAAGAAGGTCGGGCGCTCTGCGTCTGGCGCGACTCGGGCTGGGGTCAACTTGTTTGTCACGGTAAGTATCGCGACGGCTATTTCGATGACGATTTGGTCACGGCCTGTGTTTCACTCCTGGGATTATGGAATCCTCAGCCAACGGTCAAGTGGGTCACCTGTATCCCGTCATTGCGACACCCTGAACTGGTGCCGAATTTTGCCTCCAGATTGGCTAAAAAACTTGGCCTTCCTTTCTTTTCGGCGCTCAAGAAAACCGATCACAGACCGGAACAGAAATCGATGGCCAATAGTATTCAGCAAGCAAGAAACATCGATGGTTCATTTGTGATTGATCAAATGTCTTTGCCTCCTGGTTCTGTGCTGTTGATAGATGATATGGTGGATTCTCGTTGGACGATGACCGTAGCTTCGTGGCTTCTCCGTCGGACCGGCAGCGGTGAAGTTTTTCCTCTCGCGCTCGCTTTAACTGCACATGGCTGAACTATCGGCGAACACACAAGCAATCCTGCTCTTGACGGCTCCGCTGATCTCTCGTGCCGCCAACGATTCAGCTGATCTATTTACGCCCGCAGAGTTTCGCAAGCTGGAGGCCCTGCTCACTAGACTCAACCTACAACCAGCAGACTTGATGACCTCAAATGTCATCAATCTTTCCAGCGAAGCTACGATCGATATTGATCGAATTAGACGTCTCATGGACCGTGGTTTGAGGCTTAATCAGGCAGTCGAAGACTGGGAAGCTCATGCTCTTTGGATCGTCAGCACAGCAGACGCCGCTTATCCCCAAAAATTAAGGGAACGGCTCGGTAGCCAAACGCCTTCTTTACTTTACGGCTGTGGCTCAATCGACTTGCTTGATCTTGGCGGACTGGCTGTGGTTGGGTCTCGCGACGTTGATAGTTGGTTGGTTCAGTACACAGAAGCAATAGGAACCCTCGCAGCTGAATGGGATTGTCCGATTGTTTCCGGTGGAGCGCGTGGCATCGATCAGGCCTCGATGCGAGGTGCCCTCGACAGTGGCGGGAAAGCAATCGGAGTTTTGTCAGACAGTCTGCAACGCGTAGCCATGAACCGCGAGCACCGGGACCTTTTGACTGATCAACGACTTGCCCTGATTTCTCCGTTTGATCCCCTGGCCGGTTTTAATGTGGGCCATGCAATGCAGCGTAACAAGATAATTTATGCATTGTCTGATTGTGCTTTGGTGGTAAATTCCGATCTCGATAAGGGTGGCACCTGGGCCGGAGCAGTCGAACAGTTGGATAAGCTGCATCTCGTACCGGTCTACATCCGTTCAACTGGTGAAATCGGTGAAGGCCTTGAAGCGCTACGCAGGAGGGGTGCATTGTCATGGTCCAACCCCACAACCCGGGAAGAATTTCAGAAACTTCTTGAAGCTAAAACTGTTGCTCCAAACACCGACTATTCCGCACAATTGTCGCTACTTTAAAGCTGCGCGATTCGTAGACGTGAGCTCATGAGTTACCCCCTGATTCAAGGCACACGACTAGGACACTACCAAATCCTTTCCCAGATCGGGGCCGGCGGTATGGGCGAGGTGTACCTGGCCCACGACACAAAGCTCGACCGACAGATTGCCATCAAGCTTTTACCCGCAGATCTCGCTTCGAAACCGGATCGCCTGCGCCGCTTTGTCCAGGAAGCCAAAGCTACTGCCGCACTCAATCATCCGAACATCGCTCACGTCTACGAAATCGACGAAGCTGATGGGTATCACTTCATCGCTATGGAGTTCATCGAAGGCGCGACACTCCGGGAAAAGATTCAAGAACGTACGTCTCTAGCCAAACTCCTGCGCTATTTGCAGCATGCTGCAGAAGGTCTCGCAAAAGCGCATGCTGCAGGCATAGTCCATCGCGATCTCAAACCTGACAACATCATGATTACTTCCGAGGGCCACACGAAAGTGCTTGATTTTGGCCTCGCGAAATTGCTGGGACCGGAAGCCGGGCTGAGCGGATCTGAAGATGACACTCAAATCAAATTAAACAGTCCTGGTACTACACCGGGGGTGGTCATGGGAACGGTCGGTTATATGTCCCCAGAACAGGCCCAGGGCAAAACAGCTGAACTCGACAGTCGCTCAGATATATTCTCGTTCGGCTGCATCCTATTTGAGGCGGCAACGGGGAATAAACCTTTCGCCGGCGAGTCGGTAATCAAAACGCTTCATAAACTTGTCTACGAGCCGGCTCCCGCACTCTCAGAGTTCAACCCTTCCGCTCCCAAAGAATTGCAGCGCATTGTGCGACGCTGTTTGGAAAAGGATCCGGAAGATCGCTATCAATCGATAAAAGACGTTTCGGTCGAGTTGCGACAGTTGCGTCGAGAAATGGACCAGGGCGGAGACTTTGATACCACTGCCTCACCACCTCGTGCTAATAAACCAACCGAGTCTCATAGCGTCTCAGCAAGTGTCGATCGATCAACTAGTTGGAATTGGAAGATCATCCTGCCATTGATTTTTTTGCTGCCGGTCCTCAGCGGTATTGCTCTGCTGTATGGATTAAAGATCCGGAATTCCGCAAAGCCGCAAGCGTCGCATTTTCAGAACATGAAAATCACTCGCGTTACGAGTGAAGGTAACGTGGAGACTGCGGCCATCTCGCCAGATGGTCAGTACATCGCCTACTCGCTCGAAGAAAGTGGTAAGCGAAGTCTTTGGACCAAGCATCTTGGTACGGGGAGTCGCGTCCAGATCGTAGCGCCTGTGGAAGCCTATGCAATGAATGCAAGCACGTTTTCCGCAGACGGTTATGTTTACTACACCCTCAACGATGAGACTAACCCACAGGGGGCTCTTTTTCAGGTACCGGTCTTAGGTGGCCCAACCAGAAAGTTGATATCACGGGTCACGCAACCTATCTCTATTTCTCGCGACGGAAAATCGATCGCTTTTGGCCGCTACCATCTCAATGGAACGCATGACGAATTGTTTCTGGCAAATATCGATGGCTCAAACGAACGCTTGATCGCAACGGTTGCAGAACCCGACTTTCTGGGTGGCTCAAATCCGTCGTGGGCCCCGGATGGCAAATCAATAGCAATTGCCTATGGCAAAGAGAACCATGCCGCTACGGACGGAATGAAACTGGGAATGACTCCCGTCGTTATTTCTGTGCTTGACGGAACAATCAAACAAGTCGCTCCTGCTCGATGGACGTACATGGGTCGGGTAATGTGGTTCAACGATGGTAGTGGGTTGATCTTTATTGCGCGGGAAGAACAGCTGGGTGCGCCACAGCTCTGGCAGATCTCTTACCCGCAGGGCGACGCACGCCGAATCACCAACGATCTGAACTCATACGCCCTTTATAGTCTCGCATTGACCAGCGACGATTCGAGCATACTCGCAGTTGAGAGTGACGCCGCTTCCAATATTTGGGTGGCAACAGTAGGACGACCTGGAAGCGAAAAGGCAATCACTACGCGCCGGAACCTGTTGGAAGGAAGTCGAGGCTTGGCCTGGACCAATGATGGACGCGTGGTGTTCGACTCCAGCATTAATGGGAAAGGAAGTATCTGGACCGTTAGTGCAGAAGGAGGCGAAGCAAAACCTCTAATCGACAAGGGTACAGACGACCTGGCACCCGAGGTGTCTGGGGATGGGAAACAAATTGTCTATGGCTCAATCCGCGATGGCGGTCTACAGGTTTGGCGTGCTGACGCTGATGGAACGAATGAGCGGAGACTGACGAATGACAGGGATACAGGTGGTGTTCCGGGCTTTTCGGTCTCTCGTGACGGACGCTGGGTGGTCTATTGCCCGTTCACCGGTGGCATTAGAAAGGTCTCGACCACTGGCGGCACATCGACTGAGTTAGTGACAAAAGGCAGTCTCAACTATCCGCAGGTTTCACCCGATGGAAAGTTGATTGCTTACTTGTTCAAGGATGAACAATCGTTTCGTCCTAAGATCGGGCTCATCAAATTCGAGGACGGTGCTCCAGTAAGAACCATAGACTTGCCACTAACCGCATTGCCGGGCACCTACGACAGTCTCTTCTACCGCGGTTGGCACTGGTCAACGGATGGCCGCGCTATCGTATATATAAACACGTTAGGTGGTGTCTCCAATTTGTGGAGCCAACCAATCGAGGGCGGCACACCGAAACAAATTACGAGCTTCACCTCGGACCATATCTCAACGTTTGCTTTCTCACCGGACGGCAGGCGCCTCGCCCTCTCTCGCAGTACTCCTACCAGCGATGCGGTGTTAATAACCGGGACCAGGTAGAGTTATCGAGACTAATACGTGACTACCAAATCTCGAATACTATGGCTTCTGATTGGTATCGTGACCCTGATAGCCCTCCTTTGGCTCACGCTCGCACTTAATTGTCCCGGCGCAGGAATTGGGCTGACGAGTCGAGCCCGAACGCTTCACCGGTTGAAGAATAGAACTTCGCTACCTGTTGATGCCGACTTTGATCAACGAATTACTCTCGATGAGTTGTTGAAGCCGGGCGACGACACTAACCGTTGGTCCATTCAACGCGCTGCCCGGATCGAAGGATACGTTATCGATGTTGCATATGCTCGGCCCGAGGCGACTAACTGTTTCAGTCCATGTCGTCGGGATATTCACATCCTCGTGGCTCAGCACAAGGGCGCCAACAAAAACGAGTGCGTAGTCGTCGAAGTAACACCAAACCTTCGTGACTGGGCAGCACAACAAGGATTAGATTGGTCCGAGGAAACACTTCAAGGTAAGTTAGTGGGCCGGTGGTGTGAATTTGAAGGTTGGCTCTACTTTGATGTAGGACACACTGATCAAGCGGAAACCACCGCACCTCACAATCCTACCAACTGGCGAGGAACTGCCTGGGAGTTACATCCGGTTACGAAGATCACCATAAAAGAATAGCCGCATGATTCGTTTGGTCTCTTCTATTCCAGCACGAAACCGGTTCAGGTGTCGGATTGATACTGCATGAGAAGGATTTTTATCTGGAAGCTCCATCACAATTACCAGCACTTCTTAGTAGGTCGATGGCATTCGTCTTGCGGTGTCAATGCTGAACTAACAACGTAGGCCTCCGGCTGGTTGCGATTTAGTCACGCTGGTGCAAATTCAGATTGGAAAACCCTTATGAATAACTATTTGACCTGTTTTCTCGCAGCTGTATTTCTAGTGACCGCTGTCACATTTCCGGTGGCCGGACAAGAGTCGAATATTGACGTGGCGACCCTGGAAAAGGTCAAAAGCAAGAT
>DASROI010000102.1:0-4973 GCA_035646955.1 Pyrinomonadaceae bacterium | reverse complement strand
GGAGATCAATGACAGAAGGCCTGACAATAATGGCGAGAACATCGACGTTATCCATCCCGCTCTTACTTCTTCTAACATTAAGTTATCCATCAACATTGCTCGGCCAACAGTTCAAACGCCCTGTGCCCGATGTTGCCAGGCCGCTACCATTATCTGATGTGCGACTCACCAGTGGTCCACTAAAGCGTGCCCAGGATCTCGACGCAGAATATCTCCTCAAGCTAGAGCCTGACCGGATGATGGCCTACTACCGAAAGCGTGCGGGCTTAGCACCAAAGGCTGAAGGTTATTCAGGCTGGGATGGTGATGGACGGAATCTGACCGGTCATATTGCGGGCCATTACTTGTCTGCAGTATCCATGATGTTTGCGGCTACCGGTGACGTGCGTTTTAAGGAACGGGCAGATTACCTCGTCAAGGAAATGAAGGAAGTCCAGGACAAGAATGGTGACGGTTACCTGGGCGCTCTGGAAGGGCTGCGCGAGAAATTCGCTGAGGTAGCAGCCGGGAACATTCGCTCAAGTTTTTTCGACCTAAACGGTCTGTGGTCGCCATGGTATACGCTACATAAAACTTTTGCCGGATTGCGGGATGCGTATCGATACACGGGCAATCGGACCGCATTAGAGTTAGAAGCGAAATATGCCGGTTGGGCTGAGACAGTATTGTTGAAATTGGATGAAGCCAAGACTCAGCAAATGCTAAACACCGAGTTCGGCGGAATGAACGAAGTATTGGCCGATCTATACGCCGACACCGGCGACAAACGCTGGTTGGTCCTATCGCATCGTTTTGATCACCAGGCGGTTATTGGTCCACTGTCTCGCCGGGAAGACAAACTTGCCGGCTTGCACGGCAACACTCAGGTTCCAAAGTTGCTCGGGGTGCTTAAACAGTACATGTATACCGGGGATGAGGCGGAGGGCACGGCTGCTCGATTTTTCTGGGATGCTGTCGTGAATGATCACACGTACGCCACCGGAGGTCACGGACGAGACGAATATTTTGGACCACCAGACGAGCTTGCTGAACGGGTTGATGGTCGCACCGATGAAAGTTGCAACGTCTACAATCTGCTGAAGATGACCCGCCAACTCTTCGCCCTAAAGCCGGACATCAAGTACGCCGAATTTGAAGAACGAGCTTTGTTCAATCACGTACTGGGTTCAATAGATCCCGATGACGGCCGCACTTGCTACATGGTTCCGGTCGGGAGAGGCGTACGTCATGAGTACCAGGACATGTTTCGAGCCTTTACCTGCTGTGTAGGAACAGGCATGGAGAGTCATGGTCTACATGGCGACGGCATTTATTACGAAGCAGGCGACCGGATCTGGATCAATCTCTTCGTTCCATCAACCGCCGAATGGAAGTCTGCCGGCGTCTCGCTGACGATGGACACAACCTTTCCGGAAGGTGAATCAGCCGACCTCAGGTTAAGGTTACAGCGACCAAAAGCATTCACTATTCTTTTGCGTAGACCATCGTGGGCCAATGAGGGATTCGCCGTTCAGGTTAACGGTCAAACCGTAAAAGAGCTTGCGACGGCTGGTTCATACGTGGAATTGAAGAGAATCTGGAAGACCGGCGACACCGTTTCGCTTGTGCTTCCGAAAAAACTTCACCTTGAAGCTTTGCCCGACAACCAGAATCGAGCCGCTGTAATGTGGGGACCTTTAGTCCTTGCGGGTGATCTTGGCCCAGAACGTCGTGGACCATTCGATGCCGTTCCGTCTTTCGTAAATGATGATAAACCGTTGAGCGCGTGGGTCCAGCCGGTCCCCGACAAGCTTGGTATCTTTCGCAGCGTGAGCGCAGGTCGTATCCTGGACGACACCCAACGAGATGTAGAGTTGGTGCCCTTTTACCGTTTGCATCGACGGATGTATGCGGTTTATTGGGATCTCTATACAGCGGAAGCCTGGAAGAAGAAACTTGAAGAGGTGGCTGCCGCAAATGAGAAACGAAAGCAGTTGGAAGCAGCAACCATCTCGTTTGTAGAACCAGGTAATGCCGAAAACGAAAAGAAATTTAACCAGCAAGGCGAAGACAGCAATATCGATCGTATGACGGGAAGAGCGGGCCGCCGCGCAAAGAAGTGGTTTTCATATGAGTTACCCGTAGATTCTGAGCGACCTGAATCTTTGTTGGTGACTTACAACACAGACGAGCGAGGTAACCGGACCGGAGCAATATTGGTTGATGGACAGCGGCTTGGAGAACAAACAACCCCACGAAGCTCTCCCGGTAGTGTTCCCGGAAAATTTTTCGATGTCGAATACTCTCTGCCGGCCCAGCTATTAGGCGACAAGAAAAAGATAACAGTTAGATTCGAGGCGACCGGCGGCAATGAGACGCCAACAGTCTTTAGTGTCAGAGTAGTAAGGGCGGGCTCATAGCTCAGCGTCACTCTGCGGTCCTCGGCGTCACTCTGCGATGCTTCAATTACAACCAGCAAGACTTCTACTTTTGGGATCCGAAAAGACGCCGAGGGACGCTGAGGACCGCAGAGTGACGCAGAGTTCAGGATCAACAACTAGTTTCTTACCACCTTCAAAACCTCATCAGCAGCTCTGATTCCCGCATCAAAAGCTTCCTCAAACAGGGCAATCCCACTTAACTCAGAATGCGCAAAGTGTATCGAGCGATAAGGCCTGGCCGCGGCCTGCCGCGCCTCTCCCCACATGAAACCTGTGCGAGGTCGAATCATCGCGTGACCCCATCTCATCACATCCAGTCGTGCAACGAGCTGCCGTATATCCGGATGAGCCCGGCTTAAATCAGTCAAGGCTATGTCTGCCCATTCGTTCCAGTCCGTTTGGAGGAGTCTCGTTCTTGCGACGCGCGGGTCTGGATCGCACAACGGATAATAGTAGGTAAGCACCGTTGGCCCGCGGTCACGACCTTGCTGATGAGTCGACACTACGTATCCAAGTGAAGGACTCTCGTAAAGCACATTGTCCCAGGCCAGTGGGAAATTGCGGTTAGTTCCATTTGCAGGACGATTCTTCAAGGTGAGGTTTGCAACCATCCATGCGCCAAACTGAAATTCCGAAAGGTGGGATGGAGGGTTCTCACGGTAATCGCGGATTACATAGCGCCCAACAAACTGTGGGGCTGCGAAGATCAATCGTTTCGCACGAAAACCATGAGGCGCCTGTCCGTTACGATCAATCGTGGTCACATCAACGTGATCGTCGGTCACGACTACCTCGACCGCGGCTCGATCAAGGCTAATGTTTTCTTTTGTTTTCTGGACCAGATGATTGACTAATCGTCCATTTCCTTCAGGCCAGGTTATCAATGGTTGCGATTCAACACTTGGATTCGCGACGCGCGAGCAGAAGTAAAACAGACCTGCCCAGGCGCTTGTCTGGTCCAAAGTCATGCCGTAATCATCGCGACAGGCATAGTCTATCCACCATCGCAGCCGCGGGCTCGTCAGACTGCGCTGGGCCAACCAATCGCTCATCGAGATCCGATCAAGTTCGGTCACTTCTGCATCGTCGGAACACATAGACACCGGAATGGTGAAGGCACGTCTTCCTTTTTTGTCGGTCCATGAAACCCAGCGATCCATCTCACTGTTAAAGCGCGAATATTGTTCTTTGTCATCGCTCGTTTCACCGGCGTGAAGATACAGGCCTTCATACCAACGTCCTTTGTAGAAAACGCGTTCTTCAGGGTCACGACATAAAAACTGTTCGGCCACCACCGGTTCACCAAATTGATCACGTCCTTCAAGGATACTCATTTCATCGAGCAACGCGACGAGGTGCTGGTTCTCTTTCAGCGGCGCTGGAATGTAGTGCGCACCCCAGGGAAAGGAACTGACGTTGTTTGATCCGGAACGCGAGGTGCCTCCCGGTGCACTTTCGAGCTCAAGGAGGATGAAGTCGTTGAATCCCGAATTCATGAGTCGCCACGCGGCAGTTAGGCCTGCTATTCCTCCGCCCACTATAACGACCGGAACATCGGTCCACCTGTCCGGTGGGATTTCGATTCGAGCAGCGTCGCGAACACGATGGCCAAAGACGTCGGAGGCGCCGACGATTTCACCGGGTGGGAGAGGTGTGCTTTGTTTGCGCTTGCACGCCGCTATTGCGAAGGGAATGCCAAGGAAAGCGGCAAGGATTTCGCGGCGGTTCAGGGTTGACATAGTGAGAGGCGTTTTAACAAAGCGCCGCCGGGCCGGCGCACTCCAAGGTTATTCAAACCGTCTCCATTCGCCCTCGTAATAACGAACGAGCACCTGGTTGTCGAGCCGGTTTATTTCGACGGGCACTGGCCCAATGTCGGTTGAGAGATTGAACATCGACGTGAGCGTTTGATCGTCGAGAAACTTAAGTCCCGCCGGCGGATTTCGTGGAATTTCGAAAGGTGTGCGGCGCGCAAGTGCGTAACCCCATAACCCGAAGGATGGAACGGCCGTGTAGTAAGGTTTGACCGTGAAGCCTGCAGCCTCGATAGTACGCATAATGCACCAGTAAGAAGTGCGAGCGAACAACGGGGAAGTTGACTGCACACTCATGCCGGCCGTATCGGTCAACCGATTCCTCAATAATCGATAAAATCTGGTCGTGTAGAGTTTGCCCAGGGCGTAAGAATTTGGATCAGGAAAGTCGACGATTGCCGCATCGAATGGTTGTTCGTTAGTCGACTCTAACCAGATCATCGCGTCGTCGTTGATCACGCGAACTCGTTTGTCCTCGAATGAGTGCTGGTTCAGACTAGCCAGCAGTGGGAAACGGCTGGAAAGCTTGGTCATATCGGGATCAAGGTCCACGAGCGTGACCTGTTCGACTGACGGATACTTTAAGATTTCGCGTAACGCGAGACCATCGCCTCCACCAAGAACAAGTACTCGTTTTGGACTTCCTGAGAGCAACATTGGCGGATGGACCAGCGCCTCGTGATAACGGTACTCGTCAGTTGAACTAAATTGGAGGTTTCCATTCAAGAACAACTGGAAG
>DASROI010000101.1:0-3867 GCA_035646955.1 Pyrinomonadaceae bacterium | reverse complement strand
ATCCGAGCAGGCGCTCAATTCGTTGAGGCGATGGCTACGGCGCTCGTTCCCAAAATTGTGCTCACCGTCAACCACGCATCTGGCGCGGGTTACTACGCGATGGCGGGACAAGGTTTTGATCCGGATTTTATTTACACCTGGCCCACCGGCCGGATGGGTGTGATGGAAGGTGACTCGGCGGTGCAGGCGACTTTTGGCAGCCAGCTGGATAAGTTGAAAAAGAATGGATCACAGCCTGATGAAGCTCTGAATGCCGAGATGGATAAAGTGCGTGACACCTACGACCAGGAATTGGATGCTCGGTATGCGGCGGCACGTGGCTTTGTTGATGCGATCATCACACCAGAAGAAACTCGGGACGCTTTGGATTTGGCGTTGCGAACATCCAAAAATAATAACGGACCACATCTCGGGCAATTTGTCTTGCCGGCGATATTAGTTTAACAGTCAGGGCGAAGTCGGAAATTATGAAAGAATCAGTTCGCGTAGCGGCCGGACAAGGATTTTGGGGAGATCTACTCGATGCGCCGGTTCGGCAAGTTGAGGGTGGTCCAATTGACTATCTCATGCTCGACTACCTGGCCGAAGTCACAATGTCGATCATGCAGAAGCAAAAAGCGCGCGACCCAAATGCGGGGTATGCGAAGGATTTCATCCCGCTGATGCGTCGCATTCTTTCGACTTGCGTCGAACGAGACATAAGAGTTACTGCGAATGCCGGAGGCGTTAACGTAAGGGGTTGCGCCAACGCCGTTCGCGATGTCGCGCGAGAACTTGGTTTGGCGGGCAAGCTTCGCATCGGGATAGTAACAGGCGACGATATCCTGACGCGTCTTGATGAATTTGTTGGTCGGGGTATTGAACTTCGCAACATGGACACAGGTGAGCCTCTGTCGTCAGTGCTCGATCGTATTCAAAGCGCCAATGTGTATCTCGGCGCCTGGCCGATGGTTGACGCATTGAAACAAGACGCTCGCGTCGTAATTACGGGGCGTGCAACGGATACGGGTTTGACGCTTGCTCCTTTGATTAATGAGTTTGGGTGGGGTACGACTGACTGGGATCTACTCTCCGCCGGCACGATTGCAGGCCACATTATCGAATGCGGAGCTCAGTGCTCAGGTGGCAATTGCCAGTACGATTGGCAGTCAATTCCTGATCTTGCAAACGTCGGCTTTCCAATAGCCGAAGCCAAACCAGACGGCACTTTTATTATCACAAAACACGATAACACCGGTGGTCGTGTCAATGTCCAGTCGGTTAAAGAACAACTTGTTTACGAAATGGGGGATCCGCACGAGTACATCACACCGGACTGCGTTGCGGACTTTACTACGATTCAACTCGAGGATGCCGGTCCAAATAGAGTGCGGGTTTTTGGAGTGAAAGGTCGCCCCGCCACAGAGTTCTTGAAAGTGTCGATCAGCTATTCAGCAGGCTTCAAAGCCGTAGGCACTCTGGTTTATGCATGGCCCGACGCCTACGCAAAGGCCCAGGCGGCTGATAAAATTTTGCGGCAACGCCTCGATAGGCTTGAACTTAAGTTCGATCAGGTTCTGACAGAGTTTGTCGGCGTCAACGCTACGCATGGGCCACTATCCGGTCCACCACAATCCGACATTCCCGAAGTTCAATTACGCGTGGGCGTTCGTGGTTCGGTGAAAAGCGATATCGAGAGGTTTACCAAGGAACTCGCGCCGTTAATTCTGACTGGACCACCGGCAGTCACAGGTTTTGCAGGCGGTCGTCCGAAGGTGGAAGAAATTGTTGCCTACTGGCCTGCGCTGATTCCCAAGGAAGAGATCAATCCCACAGTTGAGGTCATCGAAGCGTGAAAGTTCAGTTGCGACAACTCGCCCATGCGCGGTCGGGAGATAAGGGTGACACTGCCAACGTCGGCCTGATTGCCCTGAGCGACGATATCTATCCTATTCTCGTTCGGGAGGTCACGGCTGAGCGTGTAAAAAAACACTTCCAGGGCATTGCTAAAGGAGAGGTCGAAAGATTTGAGCTTCCGAATTTAACGGCTCTAAACTTCCTCCTGCACGAAAGTCTCGGAGGCGGTGGCACGCTGTCACTGATGACCGACGCTCAAGGTAAAACATTTTCTTCCGCACTATTGCGAATGGAAATCGATCTGTCCGAAGATGAAGCTCGCCTGATTAAACGTCAATAGTCTAACTCTCCAATGAGCGATCAAGAATCTGCGGTCTTGTATTCAGTAGACGGGGCAATTGCTCACGTTCGGCTGAATCGTCCAGAAAAGAGAAACGCTCTGAACGATGAGTTAATTTCTGGAATAAAGAACGCCTTAAACAAAACGCGCGCGGATCAGACCATCAGAGTGATTTTGCTGAGCGGTGAAGGGAAGGACTTTTGTTCAGGCGCGGATTTATCGGCGTTGCAAAAAATTGCAGTCGCTTCAGTTTCGGATAATGCAGAAGATGCGCGTTCCCTGATGGAACTGTTTCTTTTGATTCGAGCACTCCCGGTTCCGGTTATCGCCGCTGTAAGAGGTCGTGCACTGGCCGGCGGTTGCGGTTTAGCGAGCGCGTGTGACTTAGTATTGGCTGCGACTTCTGCTCGTTTCGGATATCCCGAAGTAAAGATTGGTTTTGTTCCGGCGATGGTCCTCGCAATTCTCAGGCGCAACGTTCCGGAGAAGCTTGCCTTCGAACTTCTAACACGTGGAGAAGAGATTAATGCCACGCAAGCCCTCGAGCTGGGTTTAGTGAATCAGGTCTTCGAAGATGAAAGCTTTGACGAGGACGTCGCGAGCTACGTCAAACGGTTCCAGGACTTAAGTAAGTCTGCAATTGCGTTGACTAAAACGCTTCTTTACCAGATTGATGGGTTGAGTTTTGTTGAGGCCCTCGAAGCCGGTGCCGATGTGAATGTGATTGCTCGCCTCACCGAAGACTGCCAGCGCGGCGTCGCCAAATTCCTGAAAAAATAACTGCCTTTGCCACACTCACCCTCTCCTGCCGGAGCGCGCGCGTCCACGCGGGCTAAGTTGCCTTGTGTTTAATGTTAACCCGCGTGGACGCGCGGTCCGGCAGAAGAGGCAGAAGAGGTTGTGCAGTTGGGCCGATCCTCCGCATCGGACTCAATTTCTTCTTGCCAAAATAACCAAGCTATCCGTTCGCGGGAATATTTGATCGACTCCAAGAGTATTGTAAGTCAAATGCACTATGGAGAGGTTGTATGTTCTACCGCAAAAGTCTTCTACTGTCGGCGATGGCTCTACTTGTCTCACTGTTCACCCATGCGTTTGCATCTGACAACGTTACCCGCCAGCCGGATCTTAACGAAGAAGAAGCTCTCACCCTTAACAACCAGGCAATTAGTTATGTTGCGTCTCATGAATATGCCAAAGCAATTGAGTTATTGAAGCGAGCGATCACTATCCAGCCGGGAGTTGCCCCCATTCACTACAATCTAGCGTGTATCTATCAGACTCAGGGCCACTTTCGCGCTTCAATCGAGGAATTAAAGTTAGCGCTGGCGATCAACCCAAACTATGCAGACGCTTATCGTTCGCTTGGTGTGGCTTACAACAAGACGCAGGCCTTTTCCGATGCAATTCCCCCGTTGATTAAATCGCTTAGCCTTAAGCCTCAGTATGCTGAATCGCTCAATGAGCTTGGGTATGCGTACGGAATGTTAGATCGCTACGAGGAGGCCCTTGATTTTTGTAGGCAGGCTATCCGCATAAATCCAAATCTCGCAGGCGGCTACAACAATTTGGGCTTTCTCTATTTCAAAATGGGTCAGCCGGCTGAGGCCATTGACGCTCTTCAGCACGCGGTGCGTTTGGAGGCCTCGTCGCCAGAATTTCATAATAATCTTGGCTTTTTGTACGCTGAG